>DAINCT010000101.1:0-10422 GCA_036732245.1 Chloroflexota bacterium
GTCCTTATGGGGAAGCGAAAGTGGTACAAGCCTATACCAGCGTACAGGTATCTGCATGATGTCAGCATATGGACCGGAGATGACCATCCAATGACAGGAAAGTGACGGTACCAGGGTAGTTTTTCGCACGGTCTCATCCAGGACTCGGATCGACTACTGCTGTTTGCGAAAAGCCCGAGCCGGCGACGGAGTCATTCATGCCGCTGTGTGGCACCACGCCGCATGCAACCGGCGAGGTGGCTTGACATTAGCGGGTATACGTAGGGATCGCCCGGCGTGGCGATCCGCCCCGGCCTCTCCAGGTGCCACCGGGCGGGCAGGCACGCCGGCCTGCCCCTACTAAAATCGCGGCGAAAGATGACGATGAAGAACAAAATGTTGCGAGAGAGAGTGGTCGGCCTACAACCTTCCCGGCATTTTGGAAATTGGCGATAAGCGACCAGACAGCCGGCGACATCGTGGGCTGGAGACGGGAGAACGCTCCCCATCCTCACACGGTGCGAGGACAGGGAGCGTCCAGGAGACTTACCCGGTGTATTCGTACAGCTGTGTGCCACCTACCGTGATCAGTTTGGAGTGTGCCTGGATCCAGGATGTGATGCCACTGCCGGCGCCCGGACCACCAGGGCCTCCGCCGTTTATAAGGAAGTAACGAACCTCACCAGCCTTTACCAGCGACGCAAACTGCGCAGTAGTCAGAATCGGATCGCTTCCCGAGAAGCCACCGAGCGACATGATGGGCTGGCCCGTGGCGATGATGAGCGGTGCCGCTGAGTTGGAGTTGGTGGTGGCCGCGAGGTACTTCGCGGTACCACGGTGCTTCTCCAGATAGGTCACGAGCGTGGCGCTGACCGAACTGCCGCCCGGGCCGCCGCCACCGAATCTCGACCGGCCCGCTGCTCGATCGAAGCCTCGGTTGTTTCGTGTGCCCGTGCTATTGGCCGGTCCAAAGGCACCGTTCGCATTCGCCCGGCCGGTTGCTCCGGCGCCGGTCGGGGGCGCAGAAGGTGTCCCACCCTGACCTATTGCAGCGCCGCCGGGGGGAGTGCCAAAGCCGCCGCCCGGGCCGTTCGCTCCATTGGGAGGACCACCCTGGCCACCACCACCGCCGAAGCCACCCGTCACACCGGACGCGGTCGGACCGGCACGCAGGATCGCTCCCGTCTGGGTGTTTTGCATGGTATATTGCGCGAACGCGGCCGAGGGGGCCAGGAGCGCGAGCACCGCGACGCCTGCGGCCACGATAGCGGCGCGCAGGTTGCTAAAGGGACGGATGTGGAAGAAGACTAGACAGATTGCGGCGATGGCGCATCCCGTCAGGAGTAAAGGAGTGAGCCAGCGCGACCAGGAGGGATACGAGGCCAGGATGTGCACCTGGACGCCGGCAGCACCCAGGACCACAAGCGGCAGTAGCCACCAGATTCGCGAGCCCGCGCGGCTGTAGGCCTGCCACAGGGCGACAATCGAAATCCCGGCCAGCGCGCACACGGCAGGCGCCAGCATGACGAGATAGTAGGTGTGATAGAAGAGCGCCACACTGAAGAACGCGCCGGTCGTGAGGAGCCATACTCCCCAGAGCAGGAGAGACCGCTGACGATCATCCAGGGTCTGGAAGCGTGGACGGGTCTGCCAGAAGGCCAGGATGAAGCCAACGATTGCCAACGGCAGCAGCCAGCCGATCTGACTTCCGAGTTGCGTATCGAGCAGCCGCAGGACACCGGTTGGGCCGTTTTCACTCACTCCACCGGGTCCGCCGTTTCCACCGGGGCCGCCGGCGTTGGCCCCGGTGGTCGTGGCAGAGGTGGTGGTGGAAATGGAGTGGTTGCCGGTGAGACGCTGCAAGCCGTTATAGCCAATGGCCAGACTGATCTCCGAGTTTGTGGTCGTCGAGTCGACCCAGGGACGATTGGCGGCCGAGGTGAAATCGACAGCTGCGGCCCAGGACAGTGAGACGGCCAGGAGGATCACACCGGCGAGCGCTAGATTGACCAGGCGTCGCCATACCCTTTTCTTCGTGCCCAGGAGGTAGACCAACCCGAAGGCGGGCAGGACCAGATAGGCCTCCAGCATCTTGATATTGAAGCCGAGCCCCACCAGCACGGCGCACAGTACGAGCCAGCGCAGCTTTCCGGTCTCCGCCGCTTTCAACACTGCCCAGGCGCCCAGCAGCACGACCAGCACGAGCGAGCTGTCGATCGTGTTGTTGCGCGCCGTCACCACGCTGATCGGCGTGATTGCCAGCGCCACGGCAGAGATGAGTCCAGCGGTCCGGCCGAAGGTCCGGGCGACCAGATGGTAGAGCAACGCGACGGCCAGGACGCCAGCCAGTGCCTGGGGGATCAGGAGGGCCACGCCGTTGAATCCGAACACTTTGACGCTTGCTACCTGGAACCAGAAGCCAAGCGGCGGTTTATCGATGGTGACGAATCCACCGGGATCGAAAGAGTTGAAGAAGAAGTTGTGCCAGCTCAGCGACATGCTCTTGACGGCCGCGGCGTAGTACTGGTTGTCGTAGCCCTCCTTACTGAGGCCGACGAAGTTCAGCACCGCGGACAGTGCGACTATGGCGAAGAGGACAATTCGGTGCCAGTATCCGGTGAGGGAGAGGGTCATTCCGCGCTCGCGCTCGCGGTCCTGGACTCCAGCGCGGGACAGACTCGGAGAGATCATAGTCGATCCTTTCGGGTTGAATGGGCCACCTCGGCTTCGTGCACGGCGGCGACGGCGAATCGGGAAAGGGTAAGAAGACAGATGAGAAGCGTCAGGCCCGCGATTACGAAGCCCATGGCACCCACTCATTCCGGGGCTGGAGGCCGACGAACCGCCGCGTGGCCGCCCGCATGGCTCGAAGGCGCGCCACCAAGAGCGTGATGGAGAGGAAGGTCGCAACTTCGGCCGAATAGTTGCGGGTGATGGTTCTGATCATGGGTGGTTCTCCTGATGAGTAATTACATGTGGCCTTGGCATGGCCTGCTTGTCTGTACAGGGTTCAGATTACGGAGCAAAGATGATGGCTCCGTGTGGTGCAGATGAGGGTTTGATGACAGTGGGCCTCATGTCGCCAGCGCGGCACACACCATCCGACTCCCAGCGCAGACAGCAGCGGGGTAATGCACAAACGTTCAGGTCCTTCTCAGGACCGTTTCAGATCGCTTCCGTATGGTGGAGAAGTTGTCACTCCAGAACCTGGCGCCGGCTGGACCAGAGTCCCGTGCGGTGGTGTGACGAGGGAATGCCACATATTGATACGCCACTCATCCCGGCTGGCTCTCACGTTTCTCGTCTTTGGCACCACACTCACACTCGTCGCCGTCGTTTCATGGCAGCCACGGGTACTGGCGCGCAGCGCTACGCGGAAGCAGTCATGTCCGCTCGGATCGGCCTGCAACCCGATCCAGCACATCGTCATCATCGATAAGGAAAACCGATCGTTCGACAGCATGTTCGGGACGTTTCCCGGCGCGCATGGCGCGACGACCTATACCGATTCCAGGGGTGACGTCCACCCGTTGACGCATCAACCCGATCGATTGCCTGAAGATATTGGGCACGACCCGCCCGGCGCGCGGATCGCGTACGACCACGGGCGGATGGACAAGTTTTCCTCGATCAGCAATGCCATCCAGAACGGGGTGGATATGTCCGACTCACAGCTCCATCAGGCCGACATTCCGCAGTACTGGACGTATGCTTCCAAATTCACGCTCGACGACGCGTTCTTTTCCACGATCATGGGACCGAGTTTTCCGAATCATCTCTTCACCATCACGTCCCAGGATGCGAACGTGGTGAGTAACCCGGATGGTGCCGCCTGGGGATGCGACGCGAGCAGTACCGCGCGAGCAGAGCAGGTCTCACGGAGCGGCGCCGTGACATCGACCTTCCCGTGCTTCAACTTCCAGACCATCGGTGACCTGCTTGACGCCAAACACCGGTCCTGGACCTACTACGCGCCGAATCAAAATGAGACAGGCTACATCTGGTCGGCGTTTGATGCCATCAAGCACGTACGTTTTGGACCGGATTGGAAGAGTCACGTGGTGGAATATACGCGGTTCGAGGCGGACGCGCAGGCCGGTCGTTTGCCGGCCGTGAGCTGGCTGGTGGAGCCGTGGGAATTGAGCGATCATCCACCCGCGAGCATGTGCGTCGGTGAAAACTGGACGGTGCAACAGATCAACGCCATCATGCGCAACCAAAAGGAGTGGCAGCACACGGCAATCATTCTGACCTGGGACGACTTTGGCGGCTTCTACGATCATGTGGCTCCGCCGGTAGGACCAAATGGAGAGATCGAATACGGCTTCCGCGTCCCGGCGATCATGATCTCTCCGTACGCCCGGCAGGGCTATGTGGATCACACGATGTACAGCTTCCCGTCAGTGCTGAAATTCATCGAGGACGCGTACCACCTGCCGTCGCTCACCGCCCTCGATCGCAAGGCGGCCGATCTTTCCGGGTCTTTCGATTTCACGCAACACCCCTTGAAACCGTTGGTGTTGCCGGAGCGATCACCGTGTCCTGCGGTGGCAGGGTGATCAGCAGATTAGTCGATTCCGGGACCGTCGAGTTATACCGGATGCCGACCGAGCAGTAATGTGGGGTCGGAACGCCCGCATTCACGGGCGCAAGGCGGCACGGCACGCCGGCCGTGCCCTGCGACCAAACCCGATTGGACAGACGGAGGGATCGTCCCGAACGGCGATCTGTCTCGGCCTTGCGGCGTTCAGGGACGGACGATGATTGTTCCAAGCATGTACGGGTGGATGGCGCAGTAGTACTTATATGTACCCGGCTTGGTGAACACGACGCTGACGGAGGCGCCCTGTGACAGCTGCTTGTTGACGGACCAGTGCCCCTTGCCGGTGACGGTGTGAGGAGCGACGCTCGTGTTCGTCCACACCACCCTGGTCCCAATGTGGATGGTCAGCTTGGCAGGACTGAAAGCAAAGGTACCGTTCACTGTCGTGGCCTTGACGTTCTTCGTTACACGCTGCGGGCTGCGATGCGCGCTTGAAGCATAGGTGGAAGCAGGCATTGACGTGCCCAGAGCGGTCATGATTATCACCGCGGAGGCACACATGAAGATGATTCGTCGCATAGCGGGAAAGTTCCTTTCACCGGGGAGGAATGCTCTTGCTCGAAAAGCGGCAACGACAGAATGGGGTGCCGGTTCATCGTCAGCAAGTATGGGGCGTGAAAACGAGTGCTCGCTACCATGACCATGATCGATTGCGGCTACGCCGTGACCACTGTCATTTGCGGAAAGGTTGAGCCACCACGACCGAGCCGGCGACGGAGCGACCGGCCTACGACCTCCTCTGTATTTCCGAAAACAACTCTAGGCATGACTCTTCAGGAGCGCGATCTCTCCGTTGACCCATCCGATCAACACCGAGCTGACACCCTGACGGGCCGCTTTCGCGAGCGTGGCCTGAGCCTGCTTGAACTGTCCCAGTTGCGCCTGGTCGTAGGCCATATCGGCATAACCGTTGTACCAGATCCAGGATCCGACCGAGCTGAAGTCGCCGGTGTTCATCTGCGCTGCCTCCCAGCGAATGGCGCCGGTAAAGGACTGCGTCTTATTCCAGCCGGCTGCTCGAAGGACCGCATCCAGCCGCGTTTGGAGCGACGGTGGATAGATGACCTGGAAGCGATAATCACTTTCGGCCCAGATGGCGTTGAACTCGCTGTACGAGATGACATGTCCCGCACCCAGATACGGGTCGGCGCTGACAAACGTTCCGGTGGCATCGTTGTATGCCTCGATGGGACGGTAATGCCGGACGGGATCCGATGAGCTGACGTACTGCGAGGCGATCACCGGGAATCCGTTGGCGATGAGCAGTTTGACGAGTCGGTCGGAACCGCCGTAGCCGACCAGGGCGCGCATTCCAAGAGAGCGAGCGTAGACGGGCAGGTCGACCGGTGACATGCCCCAATAGGCATTGTCGGCACGCAGGACTGCTGCAACCTGCGCTTCCGTTCGATAGATGTGCCAGTAGGCAAGGACGGCGGCGACCGAGGAAGGTCCGCAGTTGTTGAGAGTCTGGACAATTGTCTCGAGGGTGCCGACCGAGGCCGACGCTCTGGAGGCCACGCGGATACTCGTTGTGGAGCGCTTGACCGTAGAGGTGGTGCGCTGCGCGGCAACGTGCCTGGCAGAGGTATTCGCGGAGCGCGCACGAGCTGTCGGCGAGTGCGGACCGGCAGCTCGTGCGGTCGATATCAGTGGGATTAGCGCCAGAGTCAACACCCCAGCGACGACGGCATAGGTCTGGACGAGCATGTTCGGATGTGATCGGGTCCTGGACACAAGCTTGGGCATGGCTCATTCCTCCGCTAGTCGTAACTGGGCCGGTCGATACAAGATGGACAATGATGTGCAGCGACGTGAATCGACGTCCACATACGGATTCACGTGCACCGGACCTATCTACCGTACGGAAGCCAGATGACGGTATCGCTCGGGCCAGATGACGGTTTGATGACGCCACCAAAGGTCACGCGCTCTGCTCCACAGCCACGTCGTGCGGGCTGGCACAATGAGGCATGTCGATACTCCAGGGATTACACGGGACGATTGCGATCCTGTTGATTTGCGTCGTGCTCTTCGTCGAGGAGGCAGGTGTTCCGCTTCCACTGGTGCCGGGCGATGCCTTGCTGATTGCGGCCGGTGTCCTCATCGCGAATGACAGCATATCCCCCTGGGCATTCTTCCCCGCGGTCTTCGTCGCCGTGCTCGGAGGTGCGCTGACGGCCTACACCTGGTCGCGCACCATCGGGGCAGCAGCCGTCGGAGCGATGGCAGAACGGTTGCGAGCGGGGAAAGCGCTGGACCGGGCTTCAGCCCGCCTGCGCACTGCCGGCCCCATTCGCATAGCGCTGGTGCGGCTGGTGCCCGGGCTGCGCGTGTACACCGCGATCGTCTCGGGTGCGGCGGGAGTGGAATTACGGACCTTTCTCCTGGGCGCCGTCCCCGCGGTCGGTGTCTGGATCTTTATCTTTACCATGATCGGTGTTCTAGTAGGCGCTCCGGCCCTCGCGTCGCTCAATCATGTGCAGCACCTGGCCGTAACCGCGGCCGTTCTGGTCGCCATCGGAGCGGTAACGGCGCTGGGGATTCGCCGGATGCCTCAGGGAGAGGCCGGCGCGCCCGCGCTACTCTGGGCGCCGACTCGTTGGCTCCTTGTCCTGTCGATCGCGGTCGATTTTGCTATTACCAGTAGCATTGTTTCGGGAGCCACGGAGTTGCTGGGTGAAGGTTTGGGACTGAGCACTCCGGATGGAATCATCGACCTTGCATTCGTCACCGCTGCAATTATCTTGCTCTATGTGGCGGTGGCACGACGAGTCGTGGGAGCAACGGCCGGCGAGCGGCTGCTAGGAATACGCTACAGCTCACACTGATGACCAGCATTCTCGTGAGCAGCGATTTCGCCTCGGCACTGCCGCGAGCCGGAGCAACCTTGCGACGGATGACCCGATCAGCCTATGCGCCGGCCACACTCGTGTTCCTCGTGTACGGCGTTTGGCTGCTGGCGATGCTGGGTTCCGGACATGACGCGCGGGATTTCATTCACATGGGGCGCCGCTATGTCTTTGCACCGCATACAGTCCCATTGATCAAGCCAGACCCAAAATACCAGTATTCGACGACGAGCGACGGGTATGACGGTCAGTTCGCGTACTATATCGCGGTGGCTCCGGTCGATGCCCGCCTTCATCTCGATCGCGTGAACTACCGGTACACGCGCATTGTCTATCCCATGACCGCGCGGCTGCTCTCGCTCGGGCATGCAGAGCTCGTCCCCTATGCGCTTATCGTGATCAATTGGTTCGCGATTCCTGCCGGCACATACATCATTGCGCTGTGGTTGAGGCGGCGCGGCATCTCGCCGTGGTTTGCACTGGTGTATGGCCTCTCACCGGGGCTCTTCGTCTGTCTCCAACGCGACCTGGAGGAGCCGCTGGCGTACGCGCTGGTCGCGCTGGCGATATTCGTTTACTCCTCCCAGGAATTCCCAACTCGGTCGGGCGAAGCGAACCAGGCGAAGGGAACGCAACCGGATGGTCGGGCCGTTGACGATCACGGGGGCGTGGGCGGAACGGCACGCCGGCCGTTCCCTACGTCGCGTTTGGTGGATATCGGGCGATATTTGGGACGGGGGAGTGCGCATCTTGTGCCGCGGGAACATCGGCGGGCCCTGGGATCGGGAATCGTTTTCGCCGTTGCCGTCCTGACCCGTGAGTCCATGGCTATCTTTCCGTTGGTGCTGGCTCTGGCGTCCTGCTTTGCGATAGGTTCTGCCGTGCCGGCAGCGCGACGGGATCGCCTGCGTGGTGCCGCCTTCCTGCTGGTACCGGCCCTCCTGCCCTTCCTGCTCTACAAGGCCTTCTTGCTGTATTGGCTCAGCTCAAATACGGATGCGATCCCGCCCGCGCTGCTGCCGCGCTTCGTGCCGTTCAGTGGGCTGATCTCGTATTATCCGTGGCGTAACCACCAGGTTGAGGTCATCATCGGAGTGGTGGCGCCGTCCCTCATCTGCGCGGCGATGGGCGTATGGGCGATATGGAAGCGACGAGCATCCCCTGAAGTTTGGTTGTTACTGGCGAACGTTCTCGTATTCGTCGTCATGCTCAACCGGCTGTCGTATGAAAACATTTATGCAGCCGGTCGAATCGCCACAGGAGTGATGCTGACCGCATTACTGTGCATTCCCACCTTTGATCCGCTCACCGGTCGCGATCGGCTCTGGCTGTCGATCAGCGCACTGCTCTGGATTCTGCCCTGGCCGATCCTCGCGTCGTTCGTGGAGGAGGTGCCGCTGACACGTGCGCTATTGCTCGAATTGGCAATTGCGCTGGTTCTCTGGGCCGTAGCAGAGGGCGGTTGGCGCGCGGTGCACACGATCACGGCCCTGCGGAGTCAAGCGCCCTGAGCGTATTTCATGCCACTCGATCGAGTGCGCAGGTCGGCGACCGCGCGGTGTGGCCTCCGAGGAGATGCATACTATCCAGCGAGAACACATCAATCAGCCGACCCCGCTGAGCCCCAGGGGCATAGCCGTTCTCAGAGGCAATGACGTTTTCGCCCCATACCAGTGGCCCGGCAGCGAAATACTGTTTGACCGGTCGAAAGTGCTGAATAAGGTAGCGGGCGATGGTCGAACCGCGGCGGTCAAGGATCACGTATTCATCGCCCACCCGATCAGCCGCCGCGAGTGACGAGAGCGTGGCGGGAAGATGCGGCGTATCGCAGGTCTGACCGGAATCGCGCAAGTAAAATCGCATCACTTCATTGACGATGAGCACGTTCTCGGTTCCTCGGTCCCGCACGTACAGCGCCGCTTCCGCGAAACCCGAACGCTGAGCCGTGAGATTCCACGACTGCACTCCGTCGTAAGCAGCAAGGATGAACGACAGGGCCAGTAGAACAACCGCCGAGACACGGTGGCGCGCAATCGCGCTGAGGGCGGTAACGAGTACCGCGGCGATCAGCAGAGAGCAAAAGGGGATTGTCAGGTCGAGGTTGCGCGGAACGAAAACCGGTGCGAACGAGTAGAGCATGTACGGCACCACAACGAGCGTGGCCGGGATGAGCCAGTTCGTCATACGGCGGACGGCAGCGATACCAAGGCCGACGATCAGCAGCACAAGCATCGGCCAACCCTGGCGGATGCGATACCACTCGACGTACAGCAGCGGATTGAAGCGGACGGCTGATTGTCGCCCGCCATGAATCTGGTAGAGCACTTCCGAAAAGTACGAGGCTGGGCGATGTGTGATCTCGCTACGGAACAGAACGACCCCGTATCCACGTGCCACCAGGCCGATGATTTCCCAGAGCACGGGGCAGATCGCCACGCCGGCGGTCCAGAGTATGAGGGCCTGGGTCCCTGATCCCCAGCCACGACGCCGGCACACGATCGCCAGGTCCAGACCGACGAGGACGGCGATGTACACGATCAGGCGGTAATTCGTGGTGAATCCGAGTCCGATGAGGAACCCGGCAAGCAATCGGGTTCGTGCGGCCTCCGACACGCTTGCTACCTGGAGTTTGCCACGCTGCGCGATGCTGCAGCTCCATACCAGCACACCGCCCACAAAGAAGAGATTGGCGTCGCTCTCAGAGAGCGCCGAGCGCGCGTAGAGGATGTCGTATCCGGATACTGCCAGGAGCAGGGGTGCAAGCAGTGCGACGTGAACCCCGAATAAACGTCGACCGAGCAAGAAAAGGAGGCCAACCTGCAACACGCTCGCGGTGGCATCGAGCATGAGAGGAGCGTAGTCGTGCACGCCCAGGACGGCGTACGAAAGTGCAATGAGAAGCGCATGCGTGGGCTTCGCGGTCCCGATGGTTTTGCCGGTTAGTGCCATGGAATGGAAACCAAGAAGTGATTCGAGCCTGACGTATAGATT
>DAINCT010000102.1:0-5315 GCA_036732245.1 Chloroflexota bacterium
TTGCTACGCGGGTATCGCCGAGTTTTCAGTCTACGTCGATCGGGATCATCGTGGAGCAGGGGTAGGCCGGGCGACGCTCTCCGAGCTGTTGCAAGCCTGCGAACAAGCAGGGATCTGGAAAGTGGTGTCACGTATCTTTCCCGAGAACCGCTCGAGTTTACGGCTGTGCCGGCGACTTGGTTTCCGTGAGGTCGGCGAATACCGCCGCCATGCCCGCTTGGATGGCAGGTGGCGAGACGTGGTGATCGTCGAGCTACTGCTGGGTGACGCCCGAGAGGCCGAAGACTGAATTACGGCCTTCGTTCCCTCAGCCAATCTCGTAGACGATCCTGGATGTCCTTGGCGACGTCATCGAAGGCAGCCTGACGCTCCGGACCTGCCACCGACGCAGGATCAGGGAAGCTCCAGTGCAAACGGTGTCGGGCGCCGGGAAACACCGGACAGGACTCATGGGCGGCATCACAGACCGTGATAACGTAGTCCCAGGACTCGCCCAGAAATCGATCGAGCGTCTTCGACTCATGCCGGCTGATGTCGATGCTTCGCTTTCGCATGGCCTCGATCGCTTCAGGGCGCACCTGCGTTTGCTCGGTACCGGCACTGTAGACCTCGAACCGATTGCCCGCCGTGTGGCGCAGAAACCCCTCCGCCATCTGACTGCGTGCCGAGTTGTGCGTACACAGGATAAGTACACGCTCCATCATTCGGTGCCTCCCGACGCGAGACCGGTCCGTGGTCGCTCACCGCGCACGAGTTCGTAGCCGTACGCGCCGAGGGTCGCGCCGATCACGGGCCCCGCAAAGTAGATCCAGAGCTGCGGCCAGGTCCACGATGCGAGCGCAGGCCCAAAGGACCGGGCGGGATTCATGGACGCACCACTGATCGGTCCACCAAACATCGCGTCGAGGAGCACCGTTCCACCTATGGCCAGCGCCGCGGCTTCCCCCACCGCCCGGTCATCGGTGGCCACCGCCATGATCACGAACATGAGGAAGAAGGTCAACACGATCTCCAGTCCAAACGACTGGGTAGCACTCCCGGCCGGCAGCGTGGCTCCGAGATGCGCCACGTCGCCGAAGAGCCCGCGCAGCAGTAGCGCTGCGATGATGGCGCCGAGGAACTGAGCGACCCAGTACAGCGGCACCCGCACGAGTGGGAAGTGACGGGTGAGGGCAAAAGCAAGTGTTACGGCCGGGTTGAGATGAGCACCGGAGATGTGCCCCACGGCATAAATCATCACGGCGATCACCAGTCCGAAGCTGACGGCAACCCCGACGTGCGTGATCTGGCCATGAGACGTCGCATCGACCACGATGGCGCCACACCCGGCAAAGACCAGCGCGAAGGCCCCCACCATCTCCGCGAGGTAGGGGCCGAGCCGCTTCAGCAGCAACAGCATGTCGAACCGCAGTCGCAGCAGTCACAGCATGGGTGAACGGTGATGTCCATCGGATATACCTCCTTCCCTAGTAGTCACGGCCTTCATCCACCATTACTGGCAGCATGCGGGCGAACAGTCGCAGCCATCGTTCCCGGCGGACCGCGGTGCCTCAGGCGCCGGAGTATCGAAGGACACAGCCAGCGGCTTCGTAGCGCGCACGAATGCACTGGCGAGCTTGCCGTCTCCGGCCTCCCATCCCTTCGGAAGGGTCGTTGTGTCAAGCCCGGCTTCGGCCGCGGTGTACCGCCGTGTGATCTCGACACTGACGTCGGCAAAGCCGGCATCTTCCAACAGTGTCCGGTACGCGTCCGTCTCGAGCGCCCCTGCCAGGCAGCCAACCCAGGCCTCCATGTTCTGCCTGAGGGCCTCGGGCACTGGACCATCGGCCACCACATCCGCCACAGCGAAGCGGCCGCCCGGTTTGAGCACGCGGAAGGCGTCGCGTAAGACCAGCGATTTGTCGGCGGCGAGATTGATGACGCAGTTGCTGATGACCACATCCACGGACGCCGCCGAGAGCGGGATGTCCTCGATGCGACCCTTCAAAAAAGCAACGTTGGTGGCGCCCGCTTTCGCTTTGTTCTCGGCCGCGAGAGCCAACATTTCTTCGGTCATGTCGAGCCCGTAGGCGAATCCGGTGGGACCGACACGTTTCGCAGAGAGCAGCACGTCAATTCCACCTCCCGAGCCAAGATCGAGCACGGTTTCCCCGGCACGAAGATCGATCAGAGCCGTGGGATTACCGCAACCAAGCGAGGCAAGCACCGCCTCCTCGGGTAGTTCGCCGGTCTGCGTCTCACTGTACAGATTGCCGGTCACAACCCCGCCGTCGGCGTTGACCGAACAGCAGGTTGAATCGCAACAATCGCCACCGGCGGTCACCCGCCGTGCCGCATCGGCGTATCGTTCGCGGACCCGTTCCGTGATGGTGTCGTTCAAGGCGTTATTCGTCATAACATCCTCCCCCTCAAGACACAGTGGTTACTATCGATTGATGAGCGTGTAGTACTGCGCAACGTCGTGATAGGCGGCGAGGCGGGCCTCGCGACGGCAACTGGACGTGCAGACCTCACCGGTGGATTCATTGAACGAGACCTTCTTGGGAGACTCATCGTGGATTTGAGTATAGAGACGGTGCAGAGAATGAAGCATGACAGATTATCCTTTGACGTATTGATGCTTATCGATGTATTCAGGCAAAAAAAGGGCGGGTCAGGCCAGGGCTGCGATTGACGTCAACGTCCTCCTTCCCTCCTCGGTGGCCCAGTAATACGACCAGATGCCGCGCTTCTCAGTGCCGATCAGGTCGGCCTCTCGCAACAAACGAAGGTGGTGGCTGATAGTGGGCTGATTCTGGGGAAACTGGGTCGTGAGATCGCATACGCACATCGGCTCCCGCTGTTGCGCGAGGAGATCGAGCAGAGCCAGGCGGGTCGGATCGCTCAATGCCTTGAGCCGGTCTGCCAGCGAATCGGTCTGCGCGCGCGTCAGACTCGGGGGAACCGACGGAGCACAACAGGGATCGCTCCTATGGCGAACCGGAAGCGTGGCGGCGAGCATATCGGTCTTCATACACTCATACTACAGCATCCATCGATGATTGTCAATGGATTGTAGACGCCGGAGTAACGTGGTCGGCGATCTTCTTGAGGCCTGCAGGCGAGCCCCACGACCAGATGGCGGCGTGGCGCGTCAGCAGAATTGTCCCGTCGGGAGCGGCCGATACGGTCGTACCGGGCCCCAGGGTGAGGTGTGCTTGCAGGGCGCCGCTGGAGGATCTGAGCTCGAGTTGGCGGCCACAACGCACAAAGAGCGCCGCGCTATCGCTTGACCAGCTCACCAGCCGGCAGCCGGCGACCCGGACAGAAGCGGCTCGAACCGGGCCGGAAAGAGCTCCCCTGGAGAGAGCGCCGCGCGAGATCGTGGCGATTTGGCTCCCGTTCGGGCTCAGGACCGGCGCGCTCCAAATCGTCGCCGTCCTATACGGATATGCGAGCCCGGTATTCCAATGTCGTGCGACGATCCGATGTGTGGACCGATCCCAGAAGAGCAGGCTCCGACTACCCGGCGCCCAACCGAGTAAGCGTTGCGCGGCCGGAATGCTCCAGCCCCAGTGCTCTGAGGCGAGATCGTGCACGAGCAAGCTGGAGCCGCGGTCGATCGCCAGGAGCGAGGAGTCAGTTGACCAGCGCACTGCAATCGGGGCGACCCCCTTTCCGCCGGCCAGGGTGACCGGCATCGAGCCGCCGGCACCGACCACGCGCACCGCCCAGGAATCGGGCGTGACGGCCAGGTAGGCAACCGCTGCCCCATCAGGTGCCAGTGTGGCCATAGTGACATCTTGCTCGACCGTCAGCGCCTCCGGGTCGGTGCCTCTGCCATCGGTGCTCCAGAGCACGCCGTCGCGCAGGAAGAGCAGTGAACGTGATGTATCACCTTTCCCCCAGAGAGGCAATCCCGTATTCACGGCCACCCAGTGGTGGCCGGCATCATCCGACCGGAAGATACCGTCGCTGTTGAGCGAGGCGTAGACGCGCCGCGGATGATAGGGATCGGCCACCATGCTATTGATGGACGGGCCGAGCGGTAGTCCGTTCATCGCCAGGTACCAGTGGCGGCCACCATCTGGGGACCGGTACAGGGTCGCGTCGCCGCCCACCAGGACGTACCCCGGGCCAGGCAAGACGCTGGTGGCAAAGAAGGGAGAGCGCGGACTCGTGCGCTGCCAAAGGCGACCGCCGTTCGAGGACCGATACGTGCCTCGATCCGTCGCGGCCCACAGCACGCCGTGGGACGAGCGGGCCACATCCATCACATTGCGTGGCAGGCCACGCCTTTGTCGTTGCCAGGAGACGCCGCCATCGACTGAGGTCGCGACTCCCCCGCCCCAGATGGCGGTGTAGAGACGCCCCCGAGGAGCGGTTTCCAATGCCTGGATGCCGTAGGGAGCGAAGACCGAACCGGTGCCGTCGCGCCTCCAGGTACGGCCGCCGTCCATACTTTTCCAGAGGGTGCTCGGCCCGAGATAGAAGGTTTCCGGCGAGTTCGGATCCTGGACCAGGAACATGTTCATGGCGCCACGCAGCTCCGATGCGGTGCGCTGCCAGTGGTGGCCGGCGTCTTCGGAGACAAAGACCGAATGCTTGGCCGCAACCAGATAACGGGCAGGGTGCGCGGCATCGACCGCCAGCGCACGAATGACTAAACCGGGCGGGAGGGCCGCGAGCCGGCGCCAACTCGAGCCGGCGTCCCAGGATTCGAAGACCTGCCCCCAGGCGCCTGCCAGGAGATGATCGCGCCGAGTTGGATCGAGCGTGAGTGGATACCCAATTTCTTTCCGCACCAGGTGCGAGGCGGCGCCCACGCTGGGCACACCGCCGCCGACATCCGGCACGTACTGCGGTACGAAGACTGCGACGGCGGTCACAGCCAACGCGACTCCGGTCCCAATCCAGCCCGGCATGAGGACCGAGCGAAGTGTCCAACGCCGTCGCTTCGCGCCCCGCTGGACACGGCTAGGGCGAGGAGCCGGCGGAGTTTGGGCGGCGATCCGGGCTCGGACCTGTGTGCGAATCGACCCATCACTCGCGACCGTATTCAGACTTTGTCGAATCAGACCATCCATCTCCACCCGGCGCGCATTCATCTCCCGACAGTCAAGGCATGAGGCCAAATGTCTGTCGAGCGTTCGCACGTCACCACGCCAGAGTTCGTGCGGGGCCTGGAGCCAGAGGCGGGCAGAGCGGCAGTTCAGATCGTGCATGGCCGGTGCTCCTCCTCTTCGTAGATCGCCCGGAAGGCATTGCGTGCCCGCATCAGCCGGACTTTGACCGCGCTTTCACTGCACTGCAGCACTTCGGCGATCTCACGGCAA
>DAINCT010000102.1:5325-6299 GCA_036732245.1 Chloroflexota bacterium
CAGGAGCGGGTGGGCGTACTGCTGCGGAAGCCGGGCCAGCGCTCGCCGCACCGAGTCCTGCAGCGCATTGGCACTCTGCAGGTCCGGCGCATCCGAGGGAACCGTGTCGTCCAGCAGCGGAACGAAGGTGCGAAACCGGCGACGCCGGTGGTGACTTCGAGCTTTGTTCAGGGCAATGGTGTAGAGCCAGGGAGAGAGGCGCAACTCGCCTTTGAGCTTCGGCAATGCTTGATATGCGGCGAGAAACGTATCCTGACACAGTTCACGTGCGACTTCCACATCTCCGACCGTTCCGGTTAAGAACCGCAGGAGCCGAGTTTCGTAGTGGGCCATGATCGCGTCGAACGCCTCCATATCTCCGGCACGGGCTCGTTCGACCCAGACGTGTTCGTCCCAGGCGGCAGCTCCGCTGCCATCGCTCGCGATCGCCTCGACCAGCGCCAGATCGCTCACCGTTCCTCCGGTGTGCCGGGATCCTTCGTTCTGATGATGTAACGCCGGAACAGGGTCATTGGTAACGGGAGGGGTGATGGAGTGCGATCCGGCTGTTGTAACGTGACGGCGTATGTGCATCCAGGTGTGGGCACGCAAGTCGCACCGCAGGTTCGGCACAACCAAAAGGAGGACAGGATGCACGTCAAAGCGATACTGAGGTTACCGATTGCATTGAGCGGGTTCGTGGTCATTGGGGCTGCCGCTTCGGGTGCAATCGCCGCGCCCGCATTTCAAGCGGCCGCGCCCATCCAATTGGGGACAAGCGCAAAATACGGCCAGATTCTGGTGAACGCGCAGGGCATGACGCTTTACGAACTCACCTCAGAAGCCGGTGGCAAGTTTGCCTGCAGTGGGGGCTGCCTGGCGGTCTGGCCGCCGCTGTTGGTGCCGGCCGGCACCACCCTCGACCTCAGTGCCACGGCCAAGGCGGTGTCCTGCGACCGGGCGGCCACCCAGGTTCGCGACCGGCTGGACGCGGC
>DAINCT010000102.1:6309-10395 GCA_036732245.1 Chloroflexota bacterium
CGCCGCTGTTGGTGCCGGCCGGCACCACCCTGCCGACTGCGGCGCCCGGCGTGGTCGGGACGCTCGGGGTCGCCACCCGTCCGGATGGCACGGTGCAAGCGACCCAGAACGGGTTTCCCCTTTACACGTTCGCGCACGACGCCGCCCCCGGTGATACTAATGGTCAGGGCATCGTCGCATTTGGCGGCACCTGGCACGTCGTCCAGAACACCTTTTTACCTCTCTCCGCCACGGCGATCGAGCGACTGGCAATTCACATCACCACTACCGGAAACACGGTATGGGGACAGGTGACCGCCCGCTACACGCAGGGTCACAACGTCGTGCGGCAAACGTGCGCGCGCGCCAGTTGCCTCCTTCACATTCCTTACGGTGTACAAGTACATCTGGCGCAGAGTCCGACCAATGCGGCGAACCGGCCGTTCAAAAGCTGGCTGGTTCGGTCCGTGCCGGGCACGATGGTCGCCACGGCGCACCGGGCCGCGACCTCGTTCCAGATGCAGGCGAGTTATGCCGTCCGAGCGGTGTACACGACGAGATAAACCACAAACCACAAGTCGGAGAATGCCGCCTCCCGCATGGGACGGCGGCATTCTCTTATATTGTCTGCTTGACAACTCTCGATGTCCGTTTCCTTTTTCCCTGGGGGTAGCGCTACGTATCAGGACAGCGCTTCCAGCGCCTGCGCCACGAACAGACGATGGGCTGCTCGCATCGCGGCCTCGCGAGTGACATCGCCCGCCCAGGCGGAGATCTTCGAAGCTGGCCGCAACGCGGCCCATAGATCCCAATACGGCAGCGCAGTGTAATTGAGGTCGGACATCGATCTATACACCTCGGTGAACCGCTGCATAGCGTCCCAGCCAAAGGCCCACAGGAGCTCGAGCCGGGTGTTGCCCAGGTCGGCCAGTGGATCTCCGACCTCTGCATCCTCCCAGTCAATGACCGCCGCCAGTCTGCCATCGCGCCATACGGTATTACCCGGCCAGTAGTCGCCATGCAGGAGTGCCGCGGGATTTTGCTGCGGCACCGGCCAGACTGATTCCAGCACGGTACGGATCCGGCCCTCCTGCAACGATTCATCGACCTCGAGGGGACGGTTCTGTAACCTGGCAGCATACCTGCCGGCCTGCTGGGGCAAAAAGGACAGGTCGACGGGTGGAGACTCGTGCTCGGCCGCGGGCCCACCGGTGTCCGGCGTGTGCCGTACCTGGTGGATCTTCGCCAGCTGGTTGGCGAACTGTACGATGTAGTCTTCCAGATTGGTGGGCGAGAATTCCTGCTGTCCCTCGACGTATTCGAGGACAATACACGGCGTGGAAAAGAACTCACCAGATCGATCGATGTAGTACGGGGCAGGTACCGCCAGGCCGGCGGCTTGCACGATGTCCAGCAACCTGAATTCATCCGCGGCCACGTCGGCGTTGCGGTAGAGGTCGGCCTGGCCGTGCCGGCGCACGACCAGTCGCTTCCTCCAACCATCTGGGTGTTCGATTTCGAATGCCGTGACGTGTGCTGAAACCCCTCCGGTCAGGGTCCAGGTACGAACGAGCGTGTATTCAGGCTCAAATTCGTGAATCAGTCGAGCGAACTGTCGGTCTTCGGATTCTGCGGGAAGCGAAGGGGAGTTGTTCACAGACTACCCCTCCCGCAGTCCCGTTTCTGTTCCGCCGTACAGGGCAATAGCGTGGATTGTGCCGAGTTGGCAGTGTCGAGCGAGAGTGACGCACCGACCACCGTTGCACATCCTGGCGCGTCCGCTAGGGAAAGGTGGTAAAGAGATCGCTGAGGTCGGTGGCATTCTGGGCGTCACGCAAGAGCGGGCTAGCGCCGAAGATCTCCTCGATGGTCCGCACGGTGGAACTGTGCGTGTAGTGGATCGTGTTGTTGTAGCCGTTGCCCTTCGCCTCGGGAGAAAGCACGACCATGCCGATCGGACCATCTCCGCTCGCCGCCTCGTCCCAGGTCAGGAAGACCGCTCCGCCGTTTTTGTAGGCCTGCGAGTTCAGGATCGTCGGTAGGTTATGTGAGAGCCAGGTATCCCCGTTGCTGATCGAGTCCTTGGTCGCGCACCCGGTCGAATTGTGCATGTCGTCGCACAGATTTGGGGTGATGAAGTTGTACCGCGCCACCGTGTTGTTGGCCAGATCCGTGGCCAGCTCGGAATACGGGCGCTCGTGAGCAATACAGGTCGCGGAACTTGCGCTGTTGTTATTCGTCACATCCTGGAAGAAGACGAAGGGATTGTGTTTCGCGGCATACAGTCCGCTGCTGGTGAGGGGGCAAGCCGTACCAGAGATATTTTCCTGATACGACTTCCACGAGACTCCGATCTTGGCGAGATAGCTCACAAGATGGTCGGTCGTGCTCGTGGAATTCGAGGCACTGGGATCGTTGTCGGTCGTGAAGTCGACGGTCCCGCCAGTGTTGGTATTCGGCAGGCCCGTGTTGCCCCCGGCCTCGAGCCACACGTAGTTGGGCTCGCTGGGATGCAGCCCCGGCGGATTGTAGTACTGGGTTGCATAGGAAGCATCAGAACGGGTGAGCAGGCTGTTGATGTATGGAGCAGACGTACTGCCCTTGATTTGCGACCAGTTATGATTCTCCATCACTATCACGAACACGGTCTTGATGGCGTGTGCACTCCCGCTCGGCGTGGCGGTTGCGGTGGGAGTGGCGGTCGGAACGGGCACAGGGGTTGGCGTGAGGGTCGCGGTTCTGGTTGCCGTCGGAGTGGGTTTGTGTTTACCCGATCGAGACGCGGCCTGGGTGTTTATCACGTGTGCCGCTCCCACGCCCACTAACAGTAAAGCCGCGACAGCTGCGACCAGCATTTGTGTCGTTCTCTTGCTCCTGAGATCCATCCTACCTGCCTCTATCCCGGGGCTCGTCTCCATGACCCCGTTAGCATCCTGTGCGTCAACTCACACTATAGGCACGCCGCAAGAGATGTGCCGCCCGTGGGCAGATGAGGTGGGACATGTGACGGCCGTCAGATTGCCGAAAAAGCGTGTTCTGTGAGGGTGTTGACCGTAACACGGCTTCACAGGCTCGCCCACACGTCACTAATTCGACTTCACTGTCTGCCGATTGTAGAGGTCCTTGCAATTGCCAACTCGCTGCGACACACTACGCTCACAAGGACTTGCCGCCCACGATTCCCACGTATACTTGAGTGAGAAGCACATTATGTCACTTACTACCATCGTCGAAGATTACGTCGTCGCGGCGTTAAGACACGCCGTTCCGGAGACCGATGAAGACGGCACTGTCGGTGCGTGGATTCCAGAGATTCCCGGGCTGGTGGCTTTCGGAGCAGATGTGCACGAGTGCGCCCGCAACTTAGACGGGCTACTCGAAGAGTGGGTAAGGGAACGCCTCGTCGTTGGGGATGAGATGCCGGTTATCGACGGAATCGATCTGAACAGCGGGGCCGGCCAAACTCTAGCAAGTTATCACCATGATTCAGTTACATCCGACCCCGCTCGTGCAGGGGTTTTTGCTGACGACGCCGCGCTGGAAGAAGCTTTCCGCCGTCACGACATGGCGCAAGGGGCCGAGGATTACGGATCGTCATGTTGCCTCAGCACGCGCACAAATTCCCTCCGTGCCTCGTGGAATTGAGCCTGTTGACTCGGCTGTAAGCGGTCGTAGTCTGACCAGAACCGCTCACGAGCTTCATATGTGGGCATTTGCGGTTCCCCCCGCTAACCTGGTTCGCACCCCGCGTCAGAGCCTAGCTAACACTGCTTGAAGTAAGTCCATGATGGACTTGTCATCATTATGAAGCTGTCCCCACGCACGTGGGGGTGAACCGGTCGCCAGCAGGATCATCCTCCTGTCGCTGTCCGCACTTTGGCCGTGATCATGGTGTGCACCTTGGCAGCGAACATGGTGTGCACTATCAGGCCCGAAGTGACAACTTTTCGCCCACCGGGCTACGCTTGATGGGTCCTCATGTGCACAATCGGGTGAAGTAGCCGGGACCCGCACGATTGCGCGCCACGTCGGCTGCTCAAAATGAAAGGGCATCGATTCAGATGACTGAGCACGACTCGATGTATTATCTCGGCATCGATGCAGGAT
>DAINCT010000103.1:0-10298 GCA_036732245.1 Chloroflexota bacterium
GGCTCGCGCCGAGGCCCAGAATAACCCAGAAAAGAAGCAAGCTGGCAGCAGTCTCAAGGCCAAAGATGCCTTCCACCAGATGACCGGTGACGGCTGAAGCCAGGCCAATGGCCAGCCAGCCTCCACCCGTCCGACCCGCCAGAGATCGGAGGACACGCCAAAAGAAGAAAACCACGGCGGCCAGGAATGCCAACAGTCCCAAAATGCCGGCATCTATCAGCGTGTCCAGATAGATGCTGTGGGCTCGATCCCAGGTATAGGATTCGGCGGTTTCCACCCGGAGTTTCAGAGGAAATACCGCTTCAAATGCCGCGTCCATGCTTTCCGGCCCGTATCCCACGACGGTCCTGCCAATGCCACCCCAGGTATTCCCGACCGCCGGTTGCGTGGTCATCAACGTGCCAACTCCACGCCAAATCTGCAGCCGTCCGGCACCGCTGCTCTCGTTCGCGTACCCTTCAATATTCGCGATGCGATTGAAGAGGTGCTTGGTCCGTAACGGCTGCAGCGGCCCTCCCGGGATGTTCAATACCAGGACAAACAACGCCAGCAAGCCGGCCGCGCCCAGCACCCCCCACGAGATTCGAGGTCGATTCAGGCGCCATGCCGCCAGGAGCGCGAATACCGGCAGCGTGGCGAAGAATCCCAGCCACGGCCCACGTGCGCTCGTAAAAATCAGCGCAAGGATTTGCAGAGCCAGCAGCACTCCATAGACCCACATTCGCACTTGGCGCATGGACGCGGTATCGGGCAAGTCGTCGAAAACCACAGCCAGCAGAACGTAGCCGGCCAACAGCGCGGGGAAGACGGCAAAGATGGGCGGTAGTCGATCGCCGATGGCGAGAAAGCCGAGAAAGGAGAGTCCAACGAAGAGGGCAAGGAAGATCCCAAAAAGCGGCTCATCACCAGCGCCCGGCTGCGGCGTTTCCGCCCGTCGATCCCACAGGTCGAGCAGCCGGGCTGCGGTCAACGGGATCACCAGGACAAGGTAGGCCGCGAAGAAGATGTGCTGACCAAAAGAGGAGCGTACCGGCCACTGGATGGTCGATATGTCTCCAATGGTAGGAGCGGGGTCGACCCCAAATTGCTGCACGACTCCGTACAGGACGGCAGGCACACTGGCAAAGACGAGGACCCCAACCAACCGTTGCACCTGTTCCCGCCGCCGGAGACGCGTGGCCACGCAGATGAAAAACACGGTGTAACTGGCGTGCGTCAGCAACCCTTGATGTCGGGCTATAGTCCCGAACAGACTGACTGAGGGATGAATCGACAGAGCGGTGGCAACCACGTAGGTTGCAAGCACCGCGAGCCCAGCCCAGATGAGCGGGTTTGGCGCAAATCGAGGCGCTCGCTGGACCACGCGATCGATCTCACCCAGCAGCCAGGCACCGGCCGCGATCACGGCGAGCGTGATGATCATGACGGCTTTGTCGGTTTCAGGCCCCAATGGAGAGAGCCGGAAGATATAGAGCGGAAGCGTGGTAACGGCGACGAGGCAGGTCCCCTCCACCACGCCGTCCGCGATCGATCGAATTCGATCGGAACTCGAAGCGGGCGCCGGTGATCGCTGCGACGCGCGTGCGGGCACGCTGCCGGCTCTGTGTTGCGTGGCAAGGGCAACGCCCCGTCGTTTTGTCATGCGCTTCAATCTTAGGCTGACCTAGCCGCCGAGTGCTCGCGCCTCTCCTACTCTAAGCCGTTGCTTCCATTGCTGCCCTCGGTGGCAGGCAAGCGGGTGATGCGAACCTTCTTGATGCGCAATCCTTCAACATCCGCAATTTCGAGCAGCACGTGGTCAGCGCTGACGGTATCACCCACCTTCGGTACGTCTCCCAGCTCCGCGAACACAAAGCCGCCAAGCGTATCCAGGTCGTTGTCGGTCGAGAGATCGACGCCCATCTCTTCATTCACTTCTTCGATGCGCACGCCGCCATCGACGACCCACTCGTCGTCCGTGACTTGCTGGAATAACGGCTCCTCGACGTCGTACTCATCCTGAATCTCGCCGACGATCTCCTCGAGGATGTCTTCGATCGTGACGAGTCCCGCGGTTCCACCGTACTCGTCGAACACAATCGCGAGGTGCACTTTTCGCCGCTGGAATTCACGAAGGAGGTCATCGGCCCGTTTGGATTCAGGCACGAATATGGCCGGTCGGGCAATGTCGCGTAGGCTCACCTCGACCTCGTTGTGTCGGACGTAGCGCAACAGGTCCTTGTCGTACAGAATGCCGACGACCTGATCGATGCTTTCCTCATACACCGGGATGCGCGAGTGCCCTTCCCGTAGAACTACGTCAAGGGCGTCCATCAGCGGCATATCGACGGGCACTGCCACGATGTCGACCCGCGGCCGCATGACCTGCCCAACGACCACTTTATCCAGGTCCAGGATGCCCTCAATACGCTCCGTCTCCTCTTCCGATAAGCCGCCTTCACTGTTCTCGGCCAACTGCAAGGTCGAACGAAATTCGTCCTCAGTCACAGCCGGCACAGTGTGGCTCCCCGCACCGAGGCCAAGCAGACGCATCATGACGCTGACGACTCCACCGGTGACTTTGAGTACGGGCCACAACAACAGTGAGAACGCTTGCACGGGACGCGCCAGCACCACTGCCGCGCTCTGCGGCCGGCGGACCGCTACGTTTTTGGGCGTGAGTTCCGCAAATATCAGAACTACGATCGATATGCCGACCGTGGCGGCGACCTCACCCCATGGTCTCGGCAAAATGGACGTGAACAACAGCGTCGCCATGCTCGACGCGACGATCAGTGAGGTCGAGCTGACCACCAGGATGGTTGAGAGGAAGCGGTTTGGATCGCGCCGCAGGTGCGCGATCACCTTCCCGACTCCTCCGCGTTGTTCGAGCGTGTGAACGTTGGAAGGCGACAGCGCCGTGAAGGCGGTTTCCGCCGCTGCCGACATGGCCGCCAATATTATTGTCAGGACGAGGGCTAAGCCCTCGACCCAGTGTGTATCCACAGTTAGACGAGTAACTCCTGGCGCAGGTGCGTCGCCTGAAAGAGGGCGCTGATCGAGCTGCCTTCGTGCGTGCGACGGATTGCTTCGCCTATCAGCCACGCTATATCCCGAATCTCGATTTTCGGGTCGCGGCAGTTTGGGGGAACAAGAATTGTGTTCGTGACGACCACGCGCTCCAGTCTGCTGTTTCTAATCAATGCAGGTGCATCGTCCGCGAGGACGGGATGGACCGCGTATGCCATCACGCGCGAGGCTCCCCGGTCCAACAAGACGTCGGCCGCCTCGGCCAGCGTTCCGCCGGTCGAGATCATATCGTCCACGATGATCGCAACTTTCCCCTCCACGTCCCCAACCATTTCCAGCACCTCCGCCACATCGGGTTCGGGACGGTGCTTGGCGATAATAGCGAGGCCCGCACCAATACGATGCCTGAATTCATCCGCCCGCGACACACCTCCACTGTCGGGAGAGACCACCACGATATTGCTGAGGTCCGTTTCGTCCAGTTCGCTGGCCAGGATGGGAATCGCAGTCAGATGATCGACCGGAATGTCGAAGAATCCCTGGATGGCAGGAGCGTGTAAATCGATCGTCATCACACGGTTGGCGCCTGCAGTGACAATGAGATTCGCCATCAGCTTGGCGCTGATCGGTTCGCGCCCAGATGCCTTCTTTTCCTGCTTGGCATAGGCGTAGTACGGGATCACCGCCGTGATACGGGCGGCTGAGGCTCGCTTCAGCGCATCGATCATGATGAGGAGTTCGATGATGTGATGATCCGACGGATTGGAAGTCGGCTGAATCACAAAAACATCGGCGCCCCGCACGTGCTCCTCGATCTTCACGCGTGTTTCGCCGTTCTTAAAAGTCCCCACCATGGCCGTCCCCAAGGTCACGCCGAGATACCGACAGATGCCCTCTGCCAGGGGACGATTCGCGTTACCGGTGAAGATCTTCAGATCTGCCATTACGTCTCACTCCCTGAACGAACTTCCGAATTGGCAGCTTCTACGTTGTGGTCTCCATCGTCCCGTTCCCTGGTTTCTACCTCCCGTATGACACGTGCGGGAACCCCTGCGACGACTGTATACGCCGGCACATCGCGCACCACCACAGATCCCGCGCCGGTGAACGCTCCGCGACCCACGGTAATAGGTGCGCGCAGCATCGTGTCGCTCCCGATAAAAGCTCCGTCCTCGATCACCGTGCGATGCTTCGACACACCGTCGAAATTGCACGTCACGGTCCCGGCGCCGATGTTCACATCGGACCCAATTCGTGCGTCACCGATGTAGCTCATATGGTGCATCTTTGTACGGGGGCCAAGGGTCGATCCTTTGATTTCCGCGTAGTTTCCGATTTGGGCTCCCGTTCCGATCACGGAACCCGGTCGCAGGTGGGCGTAGGGACCGATCGTCACATCATCGTCCACTCGTGCATTCTCTACCGTTGAACTGAGAATGGTACATGACTCGCCGATTTCCGAAGCGGAGATAGACGAGCCGGGGCCAATGACGCAGCCCGAGCCAATGCGGGTCGGACCCGAAATAATCGAGAACGGGTGGATCACCGTGTCGGCTCCGATGTCGACGTCATCGGCGATATAGACACTCGTGCTGTCGACGATGCGCACACCGGTCCGCATCAAGCGCTGCGCTGTAGCGCGATAGACTTCGCGGGTTGCCTCTTCAAGCTGAAGAAGATCGTTGACGCCAAGCAGGGCCGTCTTCCCCGAGAGTGTGACGCTCTGGACCGGAACTCCGCCCTCCGACACCGCCTGGGCAGCACGCGCGACGACGTCGGTGAGGTAGTACTCACCTTTCGGTGGATGGGACTCCAATTGCTGGAGACTTCGCCGCAAAAACTCCGCGTCGAACACATATGCACCCAGGTTCACCTCACGTAGAGATCGTTGTTCCGGCAGAAGGTCTGTCTCCTGTACCAGCGCCAAGGGTGCACCGGAGGCATCCCGGATGACCCGGCCAAGACCCCGGGTATCGTCCACCTCGGCCGTGAGCAACACGACCGGAGCACCAGTCCGATCCTGCAGGTTCAGCATCTCCCGATACGAATCGGCTGGAATGAGCGGTTCATCCCCGTGAACCACCAGCAGACGGTTTGTGGACCTGGGGAGGGCAGCCAACCCGACACGCGCCGCATCACCCGTACCCAACTGTTCGGCCTGGAGCACGTAGCGACATCGATCGCCCACCACCGCCCGAATGTCATCGGCTCCATATCCCACCACTACAGTGGGTTGCGAAAATCCACTCCGCGCGAGCGCATTCAGGACCCGGGTCAACATGGGTCTACCGGCCAGAGGGTGCAAGACCTTTGGAAGGCGAGATCGCATACGGGTTCCCTTGCCGGCAGCGAGGACGAGAGCTTCCTCACTCACCTTCGGGAACCCCTGGATAGGTGATCTGGATCGTCAGTCACGATATGGGTCACACAGTTCCATGGCTGGGGCGGCAGGATTCGAACCTACGATCGCGGATCCAAAGTCCGCTGCCTTACCGCTTGGCCACGCCCCACCGACGCTCGATTGTAGGGTCTGTTTAGACAAACGGTCAATCTTTCCCGATCTCGCGCAATTGCTTGGAAAGTATGCCATAGAGCAGGCTTCCGATCTCGCCGTAGGCTGCGCCTCGGCCCCAGTGGGTCTCGAACCACCATGTATCGCCCTGCTGCACCGTTCTATAGCCCCGCTCCAACAGAATCTCTGCCAGGGCAGACATCATGCCGTCGACGTTCAATTCGTACCGATGGAGGTTTTCATCCACCAGTGATTCCGCATAGCGCGATGGGCCGGATCATGTACAAGGCTATCGCATTTCGTGTGCAAAGATTTTGGTGGGCTGCCACCATTTCTTGCAAAACGCTTACAGCTGTTGCCTATACCGGTGGTATCGCTCCTGTCACCCGATACACTTGGGGACACGCTCTCTGCCGTCCTCACCGACCCGACACCTCTTTTCTCCCGACGCGGGCTAGCCGGCGAATACATTGCGCTCCTACTCGTTCGTCCCTTCTCGACGCGTTTCTCGCGGCTCCGCTCGTTTCGCCTTCAACGGGATGGCAGTGTGCTTACTCCTGCTCTCAACGGTGCTCGCCGGGTGCTCCATTGGAAGTACGGCTTCCACGCATACACTCCAGATCTGGTACAGCACGGACGATCCGGTTGAGCGGGTCTGGTCCCAGCAGCTCGCTCGCCGGTATGAGACGTTGCATCCAGGTGTACGCGTCAACCTGCAGGATTACTCCTTTGAAGACCTCAATACCAAACTGCAGCTTGCGCTTTCAGCGGGCGATCCACCGGACCTGGCCTATGTCACGCCGCGGGGTCCGGGCATACCGGCCTACATCGGTGCCCACCGGCTGCGCGACTTGTCCGGACCGGCACGCGTGGGGCACTGGGCGCAGAAGCTGAGGCCCGGGCTGCTCGCCGCCTACAACGCCCCCTTCCGGTATTTCGGGGCGGCGACTGGGAGCATCGTCGCCGTACCAACCTCGTTGGCAGCCGTCGGCATCCTTTACAATCAGCGCCTACTGCAGCAGCTGCATCTCAGCGTGCCCCGTTCGTTCGCGACATTCGAAACCTCACTGGCACGAGCCAAACAGGCAGGCTATACGCCGATCGGCATGGGAAACGCGGATGGCTGGCTCGGCGATGACTGGTACCTCACTCTTGTCAATGCCTCGGTACCGGGCTCAACGCTGGCTCCAGAGCAGCATCTGAGCAACTCGTTCAGCTTCGGTCGACCACCGTTCGTGGCAGCCGCCGCTACCCTCCAACGCTGGTCCAATCGGGGCTATTTCACAACTGACTTTGGTGGGATAGACGCACAGGAAGGAATCGACCTCTTTTTCCATGGCAAGACCCTCTTCCAGTTGATCTCGAGTTCTCAAAACTCGCAGATCGCCCAGGATGAACGACGAACCGGGCTTCCGATCGGAGTTTTTTCGTTTCCCAGCGCACAGGGCGGCGGCGTGATGCCATTGAGCGGATACCTGGGATGGGTCGTACCGACGGCGGCCAGGAATCCAACCGAGGCAATTTCCTTCATCAACGCACTCCTTTCGCCACAGACGCCACAACTGCTCGAACGGCACGGCGTGTTGCCGGCACATGTCTCTCACGGAGGAGTGGGAACCGGCCCGAGCGCCAACCCAAGCTGGCTGCAACAGTACCTCAGGGCGCTGCATACGGCTCGTCCCGGTGTCTACCTGGATGCCGCACCCGTGGCCAACCTCAATGCCACAATGGAGGCGAACGTGCAACTGCTCCTTCAGGGTTACGAAGCACCCGCGTTCCTGGTCAAGAGCCTGCAGGAGGTCTACACGTCGCATGGCAAGCACGGCGGAAGCACCGCACGTATCGACGGGGAGTACTGACCGGCAACCGGAAAACGCCTCGTCCTCCTCATTTGCAGTGCAGCCACCCTCCTACCGCCGGCGCCGTTCGGTCGACGCCGGCCTCTACATCGCTCCGGCGCTGGCGCTGTACAGTCTGTTTCTCCTGTGGCCGCTCGTGCAGGTGGTATGGCTCTCGTTCCACCAGTGGAACGGGTACGGGCGTCAAATCTGGATTGGCGCTGAGAACTTCACGACCCTGCTGGCGGATCCCGTTTTTCGCACGACATTGGGTCATAGCGGGCTGTGGGAACTGTGCGGGGCAATCATCCCAACCGGGCTCGGCCTGGCGATGGCGCTCGGCCTGCGGCAGACCCATGCACGGCACGGGGCGCTGATCGCGCTCTTCGTACCGGCGCTCTTGCCCGCGACAGTGGTAGCCGCGCTCTGGGTCCTGGTGTACTCTCCCCTCTCCGGCCTGCTCAACACGGCACTGCGATCGTTTGGTCTGGGCGTGCTCGCGTCGGACTGGCTGGGCGATCCACACCTTGCGCTGGGAGCACTCTTCGTCGCCTGGCTGTGGTCCTCCGTCGGCGTGGGGACCCTCCTCTTCTGGAGCGCTCTGGGCACGATCGACCACGAGTACTATCTGCTGGCACGGGCCGAGGGAGGAGGGCCGTTCTGGCGCTTCCGCCACGTCACTGTGCCCGGCCTATCTCGCACCGGCGGCGTGGCGCTGGTGGTGAATGCGGCATTGGCGGCGCAGGTATTCGACCTGGTCTTCGTGACCACGGGAGGTGGCCCGGGGTACGCGACGATGCTGCTTCCGATCGACGTGTATGGACGAGCGTTTGGCGGTTTCACGGGTCAGGGCGCGGCTGCGGCCTGCTTTCAGGTCGCTTTCGGATTCGTCCTGGCCGGGGTCGCCCTGTTGATGAGTCGCACGGATGCGGCCTTGCAGTTGGGCCAGACGACCTCGCGCGCAGGAGACCGAGAGCGGGGTCGCATCGTATGGACAGCTTTGGTGTGGGGCATAGTCGGCGTGCTCCTGCTTCCCGAACTCTGGTTGCTGATCGCCGCTATCGAGCCCGGCCGCGACTTTGCGCTCTCCGGTGGATGGCAACTCCCGGACCCCCGATCGTGGACCGGTGTGAATTTTGCTGCCGCCTGGAATGCCGGTATGGGAGGTGCCATGTTCACCAGCCTACTGCTCGCCCTCATAGTCCTGGCTGTCACACTCCTATTTTCCACGCCGGCGGCATTCGCCCTGGCACATCTGGTACGTGTGCCCGCGTGGCGCTTCGGGATCCTGGGCATCTTGATGCTTGGCCTGGTACAGCCCGTGCCGGTCCTGATCATCCCGCTCTTCTCGCTCCTGCATGCCTTCGGCTTGCTGAATACGATCTGGGGCATCGTATTACCGGAAATCGCACAAGCCCTTCCTTTTGGGGTCCTCCTGCTCTGGGCGGCGTTTCGAGCCGAGCCGACAGAGATCTTGCAGGCCGCGGAAGTGGATGGTGCGTCGCCCTACCAGCGCCTGATGCGCGTGGCGCTCCCCCTGGCCCGACCTACCATCGCCGCGGTCGCCATCTGGGCCTTCGTGTCGTCGTGGAACCAGTACCTGCTGCCGACGGTGGTATCGCAGGACGGCTCACTCCAGACAGTTCCCACCTTACTGGGAACCTTCCTGGGAAGGTACAACACGGCGTACGGGCCGCTGGCCGCCGGCTCGGCGCTCGCGATTGTACCCACCCTGGCGCTGATCCTGGCGCTCCGGCTGCCGGCCGGGTTGGGCCTACAACGCGCCCTGAGGACACCACGATGAGGCACATGCTCCCGGCTCTGCTTCTGGTTATTGCCGCGAACACGGCCACACCAGTGATCACGCCGGCAGCCGCACAGGGCGCATCGGTTCACTACAGACCCGCCATCACGGGGGTGGTGTCAGGGTTCCGCCTGGCCGGGCTCGAACCCGATGGCGATCCGCTTGATCAGGTGGTCTTGCAAACCGAACTGTCGCCGTCCGCCGGCATGCCACGCATCCATCTGGTTGTCGATTCGTATCTCGAGAACTTCAAGCCTGACACGACGCCCATCCTACCCGACCTCCTGCACCCCAAACGTATCGCTCAGAATCTGGGCGGTTTTCTCCAGGGCAAGGTGCTGCTGGCCGATGATGCCGGCGCAGTCCTGGCCCTCGGCAGCTTCCTGGCCGAGGCCTTCATTGGGAATTCGTCGAATCACGCGGTGATGAAGCTGTATGGCTCCGGCTCGGGATACGGAGGGAAAGGCGCGCTGAAAGGAAGTTTCACGCTGCATAAAGATGGCACCCTGGCGGGCGGACTCCAGGGGACGCTGACCCTCCCTATCGCTGCTCTTCGCCAGATTCGCCGACATACGAACGTACCCGCCCATGCCTTCGGGCCGACGTTGCTGAAGAAGATCATTGGAACCGTATCGGTGCAACCCGCTCCCATGATGGGAAGGTCCACCACGGGTACCAAGGGTGCGCCGCTTCATACTGGTTTCGGTACACCCAAACCGACCAATCCGGTAGCAATAGCACAGCAGCCGGCGAGCGGTGGCACCGCCCACCCCATGTCACCGTGGACGATTGCGGCACTCCTGGGAGCCGCCGTTTCCTTTCTCATCGCCGCCATCCTGTGGTGGAAAGGCCGTTCACAGCTACAAGGGGTGGGATAGCCGGCCCGGACAGTGTACGATGGCAGGAACCCCACCTCTAATTCCTTTTTGGGGTAAATGTCAGTAGTAAAATTGTCGATCGTTCAGTATCTCAGTGCGGTTCTCTATCGATGCAGGTCCGCTGTCACCACCATTCTTGTACTCGCCGTCGCAATCAGCGCCGCGGTTGGACCAGGTAGTCCCGTGGTTGCAGCCACTCCGCCGGCTGGCCTGCCACTCCCTCGGGCCCTGGCGCTTCCACCTCATGCGTTTCCTCA
>DAINCT010000104.1:0-10257 GCA_036732245.1 Chloroflexota bacterium
CGGAATTCCGCCCACGTCGCCCCAGCTTGAAAGGCGTTCTTGGCCAGTAAAGGCTGACCCAGTTCGGCGAACTCTCGTACCGCAGCCACATAGGCTGCGATCACGAACGTGGCGTCGCCTTCATGCCCAGGGACAATGGTCGCGGGGTTTGGTTTGTTGCGTGGCGTGAATGTGGTGAGCAACGAGTGCCCGCCAATAGAATCCAGGAAGTCGATATGATACTGCCCGATGGCCAGCGTTGCTTGAATAGTTGCGAGCGATGAGCCGGTAAGACCCAGATTGGCCGCTGTGAGCGCGTGAGTGTAGTACGTTACAAAGAACGTCTCCAGTGTATCGAGCACGTTGAGAATGTCCCGGATATTTTCTGTAGTGTAGGTACCTTGCACTTGCGGAAAGAATGGGAATTCGAGCCGCGCTGCATTCCCCGTTCCTCCGGCACTTGCCGCTCCCGCTGCTGTCGGCAGAGTGATCATTGCCAGCCCTGCCCCGGCGGCCGCGAGGAGTTGTGCCCGGCTCACAGTTGTCTGGAGAAATCCCTGAGTGGCGTCCACGGTAGTCGCGCTGTCGTCGTCCATCACAAAACTCCTTAACCTGGCAAAACTCGACCTGGAACGGAGCGGCCCCGGCGCTGGTCGAATCTCGACGTCGTCCGCTCTGTTGGTTGACCTTTACGCTACGCCCGTATTTACCGCACGTACAGGTACGATCCGTACAACTACCCGTACTTTCGACGATGAACGCTGCAATGCGACCGTGGTATTATCACGGCAAGCGGGAGAAGAGCCACACGTGGAGGATCTGGAGACATCCACCTTCGGTGAACTGTTGCGACACCAGCGCACTGCTCGAGGTTGGACCCAGGAAGACCTCGCAGCGCGTGCGGGTCTCAGCGTCGAGGCCATCGGGACCCTCGAGCGGGGGGTCCGTCATCGACCCCGTCGCGGGACCGTTCGACTGCTGGCGCGCGCCCTCGAACTAGACGAGGCCGATGGACTGCTCTTCGACGCAGTGGCGCGTCAAGCCATCCACGCGCCGAGCAGCGATCGGGCCGCCGTCCCCCCACAAATAGGCGCGGAAACCGAGATTTACACCGTCATTTCAGCGGAGATTCGCGGCTATTCACGCTTTAACATGGAGCAGGGGCTTGCCGCAGCGGTAAAGCTCGCTGCGAAGTTTGCACTGCTCACCCGCAGCGGGGTGGCAGCGCGCAGCGGAACAGTGCTCGACGTACATGATGGCGCAGCGACTGCGATTTTTGCCTCACCACGTCAGGGTCTGCTCGCAGCCATGGACCTGCAAACCCGCTTTGCACAAGCGTCACTCACGGACGACGCACTGCCGCTGACCCTGGCCATAGGTGCTGAAACGGGGGAAGCACAATCCTTCGAAGGAGGCTATCGTGGACCGGCAGTGAGCCTGGCGGCCCATATATGCCATCTCGCGGGACCGAGCGAAGTATTGACGACAAATAACGTGACCCGGCTGACCCGTGGTATAGGCGAGCTCGAATACGTGAACCGAGGCTCTACCCAGTTCAGAGGCTTCGCCGACCCAATGATGATTGTCGAGGTGCATCGGACCGCGTCGCCATCGAACGCCGACGAGTCTGGTGAGCGAAGGGGTCGACCACCCAGGCTTCCGATCGGAGGTTTCCTGGGTGCACTGCCGACCGGACAGATCGTGGGACGAGAGCACGAGCTGAGCCGGAGCGTGAACGCGCTCGAAGCGGTAACCGGCGGTACGGGGCAATTCGTGCTGCTTGCCGGCGAAGCAGGGATCGGAAAGACCCGACTGGCACAAGAGGTGCATCTCAACGTGCGAAATAATGGTTTCCTTGTGGCAGCCGGGCGCTGCTATGAGTTGCAGGAAGCTGTTCCGTTTTATCCCTTTGTCGGCGCGCTCTCGGCGGTTTTCGCGGCAGTGCCTGACTCCATTCGCGCTGCGGCGGCCAAGAACTGGCCGTACCTGGGTCAACTCCTCCCGGATCAGGTCGGGACCTATCCCGTCTCCCTGGCAGGTGCGGGTGATCAGCAGCGGCTTTTCCGCGCAGTCGCCGGCTTCCTGCGGGAGGTAGCAGACTGGACGCCGCTCGCATTGCTGATCGACGATCTGCACTGGGCCGATGGCTCGAGCCTCGCTCTCCTCCAGTACCTGGCGCGTGACACGCGAAGCGACCGAATTTTCTTGCTAGGTACGTATCGGGATGTTGAGATCGGAGATCGACATCCTCTCAGGGGCGTGCTCCGTGATCTCAACCGCGAGGGACTCGTGACGAAGATCGGAGTTCAGCGGCTGGAAACCGATGGCACCTCCGGCCTGATCGCCGCTCTCATGTGCGCAACATCGGTATCGGAGGAGTTTACTCATCTGGTCCACAGTCGGACTGAGGGCAATCCGTACTTTGTCGAGCAAGTGATGCGTGCCATGGTCGAGCGGGGCGACATTTTCTGGAAGAACGGGGAATGGGACCGCAAGGGAGTGGAACAGATCGATGTTCCGGAAACTGTGCGGTCGGTCGTCGGTCAGCGTTTAGCTCGACTCTCAGGAGAGACTCAGATCATCTTGCACGAGGCCAGTGTTCTAGGCCAGACATTCCACTTCGATGATCTCGAGGCAATGGCCCACCGTTCCGAGCACGAATTGGACGACGCACTCGAGGAGGCAGCAGTCGCCGGCCTGGTCCGTGTAATGGCGAGCGATCGGTATATATTTGATCACGCCTTAACGCACCAGACGCTCTACGACGAGCTCTCACCGCGGCGCAAACGGAATCTCCATCTCGCGGTGGGTCTGGCATTGGAAGGGCTACCCCACGGACTGCGGGAGAAACGCGCTGCCGAGCTGGCGCACCATTTCCAGCAAGGACGTGACACGCGAAGAGCTCTCCCCTGGACCATGCTGGCCGGTGACCAGGCAGAGGCTGTGCTTGCCCATAGCGACGCTGAGCTGCACTATACCACTGCTCTCGAATTGGCGACCGAACTCGATGATCTGAATGGACTGGCGGGTGCGCTGGAGCAGCTCGGTCGGGTGTATCGCCGGTCGGCACGCTACGCCGAAGCGCTCCAGACGCTTGAGCAGGCAGCCGGATCGTATCGAGTTCTTGGTCAGATCCAGGATGAAGCTCGAACGGTGGGACAGATCGGCCGCGTGTATTTTGACGAAGGGCGAACCGAGGAGGGTGTGAGACGAATCCAACCGCTGCTGAAAGATTTCGAGCAGCGGGAGCTCACTACCGAGTTCGATCAGGTCGAAGCGGAACTGGGAATCGTGATGGCGCACTTGCTCTGGCGCGGCGGCATGTACGTTGAAAGTGCGACCGCGGCCGCACGGGTAGCCGACTACGCGCGGCGCACCGGGGAAGCCGCACTGCTGGCCGAAGCGGAGTCCCGCCGAGGCATGGCGCTGGCCAATGCGGGTGACTTTCTGCAGGGACTTCGAGTCATAGAAGATGCAATTGTCCTGGCGGAAGCCGCCGGCGACGTTGACACCGTGTCCCGTGCCGTGGGTAACCTGGCTCTGTTCTATTGGGATAGAGGGGATACAGACAAGGCGAGAGCGCTGATGAACAGGTCACTTGAGCTGTGCCGGAAAACCCACGATCCGACCAGGATCGCCGACAAACTGATTGACTTCGCGGTGGTCGATTTAACGCTCGGGGAGTGGGAATCCGCTCGGGCACATCTCGACGATGCCGACCAGGTTTTGCGTGGAATTTCTTCGTCGTGGGTACGAGTACACAACACGCTCCGGCGCGGGGAACTGTACCTGGCTCAAGGCCACACTGTAGAAGGAGTAAGCCTGATTGAAGCCGGTCGGGACATGGCGGAACGCGACGGCGACATATTGGCCGAATGTGAGGCTGCCTACGTCTTGAGCGACGAGGCACTCTTTTCCGGTGTACCGGAACTGGCTCTCAGCCATTTGCAGCGTTTTCTCGACCGCCACGCCGTTGACCGAGACGACCCGGAAGCGCTCCAGACCTGGGGATTGGCCCTGTTCGCCCGGGTGTTTGCCGAGTTAGGCGAGTCGGATAGAGCGGAAGACTATTTGAGCCGGGTATCAGATGAGCAGATTGTCGCCCACCTGGACACCGTCCATTCCGTTCGAGCGGTGGTCGCGGCCTGCCGGGGTGAGTGGGATGAGGCCGAGCAGTACGCGGAAGAAGCCTTGGCATTTGCGCGTCGCGGGGGCTTTGTCGTATCCGAGGCCCGACTCCTCTACTTTTGGGGACGCTGGCTCATGCGAAAGGGAGACATCGCACGTGCGAAAGACCGGCTGATGAAAGCGCTCGCCATCTTCGAGCGCCTCGGAGCCCTTCCTTATACAAAGCGAACCGAAGAGTTGCTGGTTGATTGCGCTGATCGGATCGGTCATGGCCGAGGGTAACCGAGAACCCAATCATGACGTTCCACGTGATGTGCACGACCTGGCCGACGATCGCAGCGTCGTCGATGTCACTAGGCGTCTGGCCGCGGAATTGCTGGGTACTTTTGCGCTGACCTTCGTGGCAGCTGGTGGTGATGTCATCGCCACGGTCAGTGGCCGGCCCACGGGTGGTTCAGCGCAGGTGATAGCTCCGGCGCTGCTCGTGATGGCGCTGATCTATTCGTTCGGCCCCATTTCCGGGGCACACTTCAACCCGGTTGTCACGTTGGCATTTGCCCTGCGGAGGGATTTTCCGTGGAGCCGGGTGCCCAGTTACCTGGTGACCCAGTTCGTCGGGGCGGTTCTGGGTGCAGGACTTCTGCGGGTGCTCTTTGGGTTGTCGGGTCACCTGGGCGCCACGCTGCCACGACACGGCGTGAGCACGTCGCTAGTTATGGAGATTATTCTTACCTTCTTCCTCGTCACGGTGATTCTCGCGACCGCGGCGAACTACAAAGTCGTGGGACACAATGCGGCCCTCGCGGTGAGCGCTGTCGTCGCGCTGGATGGTCTCTTCGCCGGGCCTATCAGTGGCGCCTCGATGAATCCGGCCCGCTCATTCGGTCCCGCGATTGTGGCCGGGCGGCTCGACGACGTCTGGATCTATCTGGTCGGTCCGCTCCTGGGTGGTCTGGTGGCCGTCGGGATTGCGTGGTTTCTACGCGGAGGCGGAAGCCCGTACGCGCACGAAGCCGCGACCGGCAACGGATAATGGCCGATCTGACTCGGCTTCCCGGTGCGCCACCGGCGGGACGTCGCGGAGGGCGTCCCCTACGAGCAACTGGCCTACTGCTTTCTCGACGTGCTTGAAAGTAGCTTTTAAATGTCTATGAAGATGCCAGTGCTGGTCACCGAACGGCTCCTCATTCGGCCATTTACTCTGGATGATCTGGATCCGATTCATCGGATCCTCGCGGAGGTCGCACCGGAAGTCCTGCACGTGGCGCCCACGCCCCAGGACGTGGGAACCCTCGAAGCGCGCCGCGCCTGGCTCGAGTGGTCGATCGCGAATGAGCGGGAACTGGCGAACTTACTTCAGCCGCCGTACGGAGATCGGGCCGTGGTGCGCCGGGCCGACGATGTCCTGGTTGGCGCATGCGGATTCGTGCCCGAGCTGAAGCCATTTGGCCGGCTTCCATCGTTCCCTCGCGCCGAGGGTGATCCCGCACGGTTTGTACCTCAGGTCGGTCTGTTCTGGACTATCGGGCAGGAATACCGGAGGAATGGGTACGCCACGGAGGCGGGTCGCGCCATGATCGACTATGCGTTCGGCACTCTTCGCCTGGCCCAAATCGTGGCCACGACGGATGACGATAATGCTGCGTCGATCGGCGTTATGCGGAAGCTCGGGATGCGTCTCGAACGGAATCCGCATTCCGAGCCTGCCTGGTTTCAGATGTGTGGCGTGCTGGAGAACCGCGCAGATTTTTTATGAATGTAGGCCGGGGCTCCGTCCCCGGCAACCGGCGTCAGCCGGTTTTCAGCCTGCATCGTCACATTCACGGTCGCCTCGGCGACGGAGCGCCGAGCCGCGGTTCGTGATGAATGTCAAGGGATGAGGCGGGAATTGGTGGCCGCTCAGGCGTTCATTACCGCACCCCGAGGGATCTCCACGCCGTCTTCGGCCACTTCCGGCTCATCTGTTTGCAGGGCAATGCGCCGGAGGATGAAACCCATTCCCGTGGCAATGACAGCTCCGACCACGAGTACGCGGAAGGTGTCGTCAAAGGCCAGCGCAAAGGCGTGACCGAGCGCCACCTGCAGCGCCGTGGTGGCGCCCGAGCCCGTGGGATGGGGGTGTTGCACGGCGAATGCCGCTTTCGCGGCACTGGTGTGTAGCGTCGCACGTGAGGTCAGGATGGTGGCAAGGGCGGCAATGGTCAGGGAACTCACAACCTGCTGCAGCGCGTTGGTCAGGGAGGTCACACGACTGACCAGCTTGCGGGGTGCGGCGTTAATGACCTGCGTGTTGAGCGACATCATCATCAGTCCCATCCCGGCTCCCATAAGCGCAAGCGGCAGAATGAGATTCGTGCCTCTCGTCGTTTCGTTGATGCCGGTCAGCAGGAAGGCGGAGATGGCGATCAGGGCTGACCCGCCGATCACCAGCGGACGGGCACCGATACGATCGAATAACATGCCACTGATCGGCATAAACACACCGGCGGCGATCGCCTGCGGCAGCAAGATGAGACCCGTGTCGAAAGCTCCGTAGCCGCGAACTTCCTGCAGGAAGAGCGGCACCAGGAAAAGGGTGCCGAAGAGCGCGAACTGTGCGATCCATTGCACGATGATGGCCCAGTTGAAATCCGCTGCACGAAAGACGCGCAACTCCAGCAGGGGTGTCTCGGCGCGCAACTCCACCACGATGAAGGCGATCAAGGCGAGTCCGCCCACGACTATGCCGCCTATCGTCCGGGTCCCGGTCCAGCTGGTGCTTCCCTGACTGATCCCATAGGAGAGGCCGGCGAAGGCCAGCGGGCCCAGCATCGTGCCGAGCAGGTCGAGACCGGCCGTGCGCTGTCGCTCAACCGACGGTAAGGTGCGCAGCGCCAGGAAGACGCCGAAGATGCCGATCGGAAAGTTGAGCAGGAAGATCCAGCGCCATGAGGCGTACTGAACGAGCCATCCGGCGAGCACCGGAGCGATGGCGGGGGCGAACAGAATCGGGATGCCCATCACGCCCATCACGGCGCCGACCTTGCTGGACGGCGCAAGTCGATAGACATAAGCCATGGCGATGGGGAGGACACAGCCACCACCCAGTCCCTGCAGGAGGCGGAAGAAGACCAACATTTCGGCACTGGTGGCGACCGCGCAGAGGACCGAGCCGAGCGTGAATAGCCCGATCGACAGCGTGAATATACGTTTCGCGCCGAAGCGGTCGGAGAGCCAACCGGCCAGGGGAATAACAGCCGCCTGTGCGAGGGCGTAGCCCGTTATGGTCCACTGCACCAGCGACAGACTACTGTGAAGATCGCGTACCAGGCTCGGCACGGCCACATTCACCGCGGTCGCATCCAGCACCACCATAAAGACGCCGACGATGATTGCAACCAGTGGCGCCATGATCTGGCGAATCGAAAAGGTGTCGTCCATTTGGGAGAAAATCGCCGCGGGAGGGCCGGCCATGATAGGACTCCTTAAACTTAACAACCGTCAAGAGAGAATAGTCGCTCCTGACCGAAATAATATGGTGCTGATTATAGCACATATGACCTAATTACTGTCATGCGTGCTCCCGGTATGGTACGGCATCAAGCGCTCGCCGGTTCGCCGGTCCTGGTCTCACGCGCGATACAGGGCTTGTAGTAAGAGACATGCGCTCCTTCTCGTCGTATTTCTGCTACCTTCAGAAGGGGCAGTTGCGAGTCGGATCGCAACGCAGGGGAGAGATATCGGAACGATGGATACGGAGCCAACCGGTCTTCCGGAGTTGGATTTTATTACCGGTGGCCTGCCGCCAAACAGCCTGACCGTCGTGGTAGGAGCGCCCGGAACCGGTAAGACCGTGATGGCGCTTCAGATGGCAATGCATCACGCCCGCCAGGGGAAGGATGTCATTCTGTTTTCCGCCTTCTCGGAGCCGCACGAGAAGTTGGTATCGCACCTGAGTAGCTTTTCATTTTTCGATCGGGAGTTGGTGGGTCAGCGGATCACCATGCTTTCGCTGAAAACTGCCCTGACCGACAGCGCCGAAGCGACGTTGGACATCATTCTGCAGTCGGTGCGTGGCAAGTGCGAACCCCTCATTGTGATCGACGGCTACCGTGGCATGTACCAGCGCATGGGTACGACCGCAGCCCAGGACTTCCTGTCGGGTCTCTCTGGCCGCATGCTGTACGTCGGTGCGCGCTGCGTCGTCACCACGGAATCGCTTCCCGAGAAGGACGAATCGTTTTTTGAGTTGTCGTCGGCGGATGCCTTGATCGGGCTTGACAATCCGCGAGGCGCCGCGCAGCCGATTCGCTTGCTCGAAATCTACAAAATTCGTGGTCACGCGTATCGAGAAGGTTTGCACGGACTCGCTATCGGCCCAGATGGCGTGACCATCTACCCGCGACTCGCCACGTGTCTGCCGGATACGACTCCTCCACCAACCGGCCATCGTCTCCGTTTTGACCTTCCCGACTTCGACCTCATGCTCGGGGGCGGGATTCCGGAGCTATCGACCACTGTGATCGTGGGCGACGTCGGTACTGGCAGAACAACCTTGTCCATGCATTACCTCCTCGCGGGAGCGTATGCCGGCGAGCCCGGTCTGATGGTGACAATTGGCGACGCGATTCCCGACCTGCTGGATAAGGCGGACGAGCTTGGGCTGGGACTGCGATCCCAGGTGGAAGATGGGCGAATCTCTGTCATCGAGGTTCCGGCGGTCGAGATCAATCCCTATCAACTCGCCTGGCAGATCCGCACCATCGTCGAGCAGCGCGCCATCAAGCGCTTGGTTATCGACAGCATCAGTGCGCTGGAAGCCGCGCCCAGCATCCAGTCGTCGCAACACGATTACCTCGCCGCCCTCACCGTGTTCCTCCGCCGCTCCGGGGTGACTACCTTGATGACGCAGGACGCACCTCAAGTTGACGTGGGTGATCTGGGGATACATGCGGTCCGCATGCCGACCGCCAACAATCGGGTCCTGCTGCGACGCGTCGCGTACGATGGACGCTTCTATCGCGTGTGCTCGGTCGTCAATATGCAACGGAGCGCTCATGACACCCGCATTCACCAGTTTGTGATCGCCGAGGGCGGTATGCGAATTCTCAGTTCCGATGAAACGCAGCCAGGAGTGCTGGCTGGTATTGAGCGAGAGCAACCCATTGATCTCCCCTGAATGGTCTGCGCCGTCGCACTGTCCAGTGGGGTCGGCATGATGACAGGCCGGCTGGTAGTGGTCGTGGACGATGAGCCGGATCTTCGTAGTCTGATCTGCGAAGTCCTGGAAGAAGAGGGCTACTCCGTCGTCAGTCTGCCGCATCCGTCGCTGGCGCTGGGCCTCGAGCAGATGCCCTCGCTGTTCCTTATAGACCTGATGTTGCCGGGAATGACCGGGATCGAGCTGGCCCAACAGTTACGCCAGGGGCCCTTCGGGGAGACGGGGATGATCGGCCTGTCGGCTTCCTCCGCCATGCTGCGCCATGCGAATGACTCCCATCTCTTCCAGGAGACCATTCAAAAGCCGTTTGACCTGGAGTACCTGCTGGAGGCAGTCAGGCAGCACGTGGCGTAACATGCTGTCTGAGTCGACAAACTCGAGGCGCGCGAGTGCCCAATATATAGAAGGAGTCCGCAACAAATGACGGATGCAGACACCGACCTTACCGTCGTTCGCTCCTTCGATGCACCGCGTGAGGCCGTCTGGAGTGCGTGGACCAGCCCAGAGCAACTCACTCTTTGGTGGTGGCCGGAGCGCTTTCAGACGACGTATGAAGTAGATCTGCGCGTCGGTGGCGCGTACCGGTTTCGTACCATCGAAGTACCCGGCATAGGCGTACTGAACCTCACGGGACGATTCGAGACAGTGCAGCCGTCCGAGTTGCTCGTCTACACCTGGCACTGGGATTCGGGTGACGAACGGGAGTCGCGGGTCACGGTGGAGTTTCTCGACCGCGAGAAGCACACCGAATTACGCGTTCATCATGTGGGTTTCTCCACGCCCGAGGAGCGAGACAACCACGTGACGGGCTGGAACGATTGCCTCGACCGATTAGAAGCGTTTAGCGGGGTGTTCGAACCGACCACCCGCTCCTAGATGCGGCAGGCGCCCATGCCGCGCTTTTCCAGATAGCGCTGGTGGTAGTCCTCGGCCCGATAGAAGGTTGAGGC
>DAINCT010000105.1:0-6422 GCA_036732245.1 Chloroflexota bacterium
CAGGACCATACGGGCGGCCATGGCATCAACCAGCACCTTTTCGAGTACGACTGCCGGGAACTCCTGCGCCACTTCAGCCATCACTTCGTCCCATAGCACGTAGGCAAACCGGCTGGCATTCGATTTCGTCACGCTGATCAGCCTTTTTTCTCGCTCCATCGCCAGACCAAAGGCAATGCGCGCAACTCTGTCGATGCCGGCTCGCGTGAAGATCGGAACCTCCACGGCCACTTCGAATGGCATCCCTAGGTGAGCCCGACCACCTGCGCCAGAATACTCACCCTCGGTGTTTTCACGAACGAACAACATATCGATGGCATGCTCCTCTGCAGCGACCAGGGGAGAACGAATGCCGGGAAGCAGCTTCACCGGCCTCAGGTTCACGTATTGGTCGAAGGCTTTTCGAATTGGCAGGAGAAGATTCCAGAGACTGACGTGGTCGGGTACGGTGGGCCAGCCAACGGCCCCCAGGTAGATCGCGTCGAATGTCTTGAGCGTATTCAGCCCGTTATCGGGCATCATCTGCCCCGTTTGTGCGTAGAAGGAGCATCCCCATGGCAATTCGTGAAAGAGTACGTCGGGACGCACGCCGCGCAAAACCTTCATGCCTTCGGAAACGACCTCTGGACCGACCCCGTCCCCCCCGATGACGGCGATGTTGAGAGTCACGCTAGCGATCAGTCATCCGTGGCAATCGGCCTGACATGCACAACTCAAGTCGACTGGCTCCGCGACGAATCACGTCCTGACCAGCGGCCGGATGGCAGCCGCAATCCGTTCACCATTCGGCAGCACGGCATCTTCGAGTACCGGGCTGTAGGGCATGGGAAAGTCTGGTAACCCGATCCGCTTCGGGGCGACGCGGAACCGGGTTCCGGCTTCAACCAGAGAGGCAATCACCACATTGCCCCAGCCCTGGTTAACGGGTTGCTCTTCGACCGTGACCAGGCGCCCGGTTTTCTCGACTGAGCGCACGATGGCGGGGAGATCCATCGGGGCAAGCGATCGCAGATCGATCACTTCCGCCTCGATCCCCTCTTGCGCGAGCAGCTCCGCTGCCGCCAGCGCCCGGTCGACCATCAGGAGGGTCGCGACCACGGTGACCTGGCCTCCTTCGCGTCGGACCCGCGCTCGGCCAAGTGGAATCAGGCCGCCTTCGCCGGTCTCGACCGCGTCTTTGCGGACATAGAGACCTTTGTGCTCCAAGAACAGCACCGGGTCGGGATCGCGGATGGCGGTGCGGAGGAGACCGTATGCATCTGAGGGGCTGGCCGCAGCAACGACCTTCAGCCCCGGAATACCGGCAAACCAGGACTCAGTGGTCTGTGAGTGTTGCGGGCCGAACCGGCCGGTCCCGCCGCCAATAGCTCGGATCGTGAGCGGGACGGCGATTTTGCCGCCCGACATGAAGCAATACTTCGCGGCTTCGTTGACCACGGCATCCATGGCCACGGCCAGGAAGTCGGCGAACATGATCTCGACGACGGGGCGGAAGCCGGTGATCGCCAGCCCGATGCCGACACCGACAAAGCAGTTCTCCGCAATCGGAGTATCGAGGATCCGATTTGGTCCGAAGCGGTGAATCAGCCCCTCGCTGGTCTTGAAGGGTCCGCCCGGGTCGCCGACGTCCTCGCCCAGGAGCAGCACCCGCGGGTCCTGCTCCATTTCGTGCTCCATGGCGAGACGAATTGCATCCCGGTAGGTCAGCTCCTGCGTCCTGGCCACCGTGGCCGGCGGCGCTTCAACCCGCGTAGGCACTTGCTCGGGCATCCTCGAGGGTTGGGTACTCTGCCCGCTCGGCCTGGTCGACGAGGCGATCCATCTCCACCTCGAGGTTTTCCCGCATCTGCACGTCCTCCTCATCGGTCAGGAGTCCGGCTTGCTTCAAGCGCTGTCCGGTGATCGTCAGGGGGTCCCGACCGAGCCAAGCCTTGACTTCCGCATCAGGCCGGTACTTCCCGGGGTCTGTCCGAGAATGCCCGCGGTGCCGGTAAGTCTTGCACTCGAGTAACGACGGCCCATCGCCGGCTCGGGCCCGCTCGACCGCCTCCCAGGCCGCGGCGTACACCTGCTCAACGTCGTTGCCGTCAACGACCACCCCAGGAATGTGGAACGGTTTGGCGCGATCCGCAAGGTCGTCAATGGGGGTGGTCTTGCGCATCGGCGTGTACTCACCGTAGAGGTTGTTCTCGATGACGAAGATCACCGGGGCTCGCCAGACGCTCGCCATGTTGAGGGCCTCGTGGAATGTCCCGATGTTGGTTGCCCCGTCACCAAAGAACGTCACCGATACCCGCGATTCACCGCGTAACTTCGCTGACATCGCCGCGCCGACCGCCACCGGGAGCCCGGCCCCAACGATGGCGAAACATCCAATCACATTGAGGCCCAGGTCTGTCAAGTGCATTGATCCACCGAGGCCAAGCGAAACCCCGGTTCGACGCCCCATGAGCTCGGCGAAAATCCCCCCCATATCCATGCCGCGCGCCAACGCCTGTCCATGGCCGCGATAGGTCATGCTGACGTAGTCGTCTGCTTTCAGCGCAGAGATCACTCCGACCGACACGGCTTCCTGCCCCTGACAGAGGTGCGTGGTGCCCTGAACAAGGTTGCGAAGGAATAGCTCCTGGACCTTCTCTTCGAAGAGACGGATGCGCAGCATCTCGCAGTACCAGGTTTTCACCTGGTCAGGCTGGACCGTAATCGTCGCCGCGAGTCCCACTTTCCGCCACCTCCTGTCGGGAACGATTCCAGCGCTGCCTCATCTAACACGAAGTTCGTTGTACTGTCAATGGCGAGTGCCACGCCCGTTCAGCGCGGGGCTTTTGGAGGCCAGGAAAAGTCGGATGACGCCCGGGGAACGAAGTGGGTCGGCAATGTGACGGTGCGCGCTCGGGCTTCCGGCTTGACGAGGCGCTCAATTAAGAGTTCGCAGGCGACTCGGCCCATGCGGTACTGGTCCCTGGCAACGACGCTGATCGAAGGCCGGTAGAGGCGCGCGAGGTCGAGGTCGTCGCACCCCACTAAAGCGACATCCTGGCCGACCGTCAGCTCGCAAAAATGAATGCCTTCGAGCACGCCCGACAAGAGTCGGTTGCTGCCGGCGATCACGGCGGTTGGGCGCTCCGGCAGAGTGAGCAGCCGGATAGTTTCTTCCTTGCCGAACTCGGGCCGCAGCGAGCCGACTCGGATCAGTTGTTCTTGCGGCTTGATCCTGGCTTCCCCGAAGGCCGTACGGAAGCCCAGCACACGTTCGGGAGCCGGCTTCAGGTCCTCAGAACCCGAGACCAGAGCAATGGCTCGGTGGCCGCCGCGTATCAGGTGCGCCGTGGCCTCGCGGAAACCTGCTGCATGATCGGCGAAGACCGCGCTAGCCCGGGAGTTCCGCGGAACATCGCGATCCAGGACGACATAGGGCACAGCGTGGTTCACGAGTGCCCGAGCAATCTCAGGCGAACCGCTTTCCGCAGTCGACAGGATAATCCCGTCCACGCGCCGCCGTAAAAAGAGCCGCAAGTGCTCCGCGTCCAGTTGCGGATCTCCCTCGGAGTTCGTCAGCATCACGGCGTACCCCTTGCTTCGGGCATAGTCTTCCGCTCCGCGAATCACATCCGCGAATACGGGATTGGAGATGTCGCCGATCAAGAATCCGAGAGTGTGTGTCACTCCACGGCGGAGGCTTTGCGCGATGAAGTCAGGCTCATAGCCCAGCGTCTGCGCCGCCTTGGCGACGCGTTGTTGCATTTGTCTGCTGACATCCGGATGCTCGGTGAGCACTCGGGAGACTGAGGAAAGCGATGCCCGCGCTTTCTTGGCGACGTCTCTGATGGTGACGACGCCCGGCACCGCTCGGTCACCCGTGCTGGCCCGCGTCCGCTTCATCGCCCTCCATCCCTTTTCCGCTCCGCCGCCGCGTTCCTCATAATAGTCGCTTCCTACAGAAATCTAGTAAACCGACCACGTTTCCGGTAACGTTTGCAGGAGTCGAGCTATGGGCACGTCATCCTTCCAGGGCCGAACAGTTGTCGTGACCGGCGGTGCACGGGGCATCGGGGATAGCATCGCCGCGGCTTTCGTGGAGCAGGACGCAGTTGTCGTCTCCCTTGACGTGCAATCCCCCGACGAGCCACGCGCCGGAGTGCGCTATGCATACAGCAACGTCGCGGACGCAGGAAGCGTGAAAGCCGCCTTCGACGAAATCGAGCGGCTAGAGCAGCACGTCGATGTGCTGATCAACAACGCGGGTATTCAGCGGGTTGGCGTTACTGGTGATTTATCGGTCGACGACTGGACCGCGGTCATCGGCACCAATCTCTCGGGTGCCTTTCATTGCAATTCAGCCGTAGTGCCGATGATGAAGCGAGATGGTCGCGGCGCGATCGTCCACATTGCCTCGGCGGCAGCTTTTGTCGGACTGCCGGGCCGCGGGGCGTATACGGCCGCCAAGGCTGGGCTGCTCGGCCTCACCAGAGTCATGGCGGTGGAATTGGCTCCCATTGGGATCCGCGTCAACGCTGTCGCCCCGGGGTTCACGCGAACCGGCCTGGTTAACCTTGCCATCCATGAGGGGTACCTGAAGGAGGAGTGGATGCTCGAGCGAGTACCGATGGGCCGGCTCGCAGAAACCGAGGAAATCGCCCGCGTCGTGAGATTCCTGGCCAGCGACGATGCTTCTTACATCACAGGTCAAGTCATCGTTGCCGACGGCGGCTGGTCAATTCAGGGCATCGGAAGCGTTCCCGGTTGGCTCAACACTGGACGATAGCGAAGGGATGGCGAAGATGTGAGAAAGGCAAACGGGGGCGGCGCGGCAGATTTCGTACCTGAGCCCGGGGCGGAGCGTGTCCCTATCCTGGATACACGCAGGCTGGCGCTCCTGGAGTCGATCCAGCGGCGCGTCTTGTGGCTTTCCACGCTGATGGTCCATCATGCCAACCGTATTCGCCCGAATGAGGAGGGTACGAAGGTAGGCGGCCACCAGGCATCTTCGGCCTCCGTAGTCGGCATTTTGACCGCCCTGTATCTCGACTTCCTCCGTGCTGGGGACAGAGTATCGATCAAGCCGCACGCCTCCCCCGCCTTCCACGCCGTGCAATTTCTTCTAGGCAACCTTGAGCGTGATTTCCTCACGACACTGCGCACCTTTCATGGACTCCAGGCATATCCGAGCCGGACGAAAGATCCGGACCCGGTCGATTTTTCCACCGGATCCGTCGGTCTCGGTTCTGTCGCGCCGAACTTTGCCGCTTTGGTGGATGCATACTGTGCATCGCGCTTCGGTCGCCACGGGTTGAAGCATCGATTCATTTCGGTGGTTGGTGATGCTGAGCTCGACGAGGGTTCCGTCTGGGAGGCAATCATAGAACCGGCCTTTTCAGGCATCGACAACATCATCTGGGTCGTCGACTTGAACCGCCAAAGCCTCGATCGCGTTGTTCCCGGGATGCGAGTTCAGCGCCTTCGCGCGATGTTTCGTGCCAACGACTGGGTGGTGATAGACGCCAAGTACGGACGTCGGCTGGAGCAGGCCTTCGCCCAGCCGGGCGGCGACAGGTTCCGGGCGCTGATCGATGCGATGCCGAACGAGGAATACCAGCGTCTGCTCAGAGTCCCTGCCAAAGAGCTGCGCGAGCGCCTTATAGGCGGGCACCCCGCCGCAGGGCTCGCGAATTTACTGGGATGTTGGAGCGACGCTGAGCTGGCGGATCTGCTTGCCGACCTAGGCGGCCATGATTTGGCTACACTGCGAACCGCTCTCCTGCAGGCGGATGAAGCGCAAGCTCCAGCCGTCATTTTTGCGTACACGATCAAGGGATGGGGACTACCCATCGCCGGGGAACCCCTGAACCATTCGGCGCTATTAACCAATCAACAAATTGACGACCTTCGGGCGTCGCTCGGTATCGTCGAGGCCAATGAGTTCGACCGATTTCCTGGCGGCTCGCCCGAAGCCGAGATTTGTGCCGAGGCCGCCCGCCGACTGCGGACGGAAAGACGCGAGCCATCTGCGCCGATAAAGTTGTCGATTCCTCCGGAACTCGTGGACAGCCGGATGCCTAAGGACGCTTCCACTCAACTGGCGTTCGCATTGGCCCTGGCCGACTTGGCCCGCTCCGCGCCGCGGCTGGCCCAACGCATTGTGACCGCGAGTCCGGACGTGGCGGTGTCGACAAACCTGGGCGGGTGGATCAACCGGGTTGGGGTCTTTGCAACGACCGAACGTCAGGACTTCTTCTCCGACGCGGGCCCGCGCCTCCTCACCTGGAGGGAAGGCCCCCACGGCCGACACATCGAGCTTGGCATATCCGAGAACAATCTGTTTCTACTGCTCGGCCAGCTCGGGCTCTCCCAAGAGCTTTTCGACGAACTACTACTCCCGATCGGCACGCTGTATGACCCGTTCATCTGTCGCGGCTTAGACG
>DAINCT010000105.1:6432-8635 GCA_036732245.1 Chloroflexota bacterium
GCTTAGACGCTTTCATCTATGGGCTGTACGCGGGCGCGAAGTTCATTGTGGTGGCAACTCCTTCCGGAGTCACCCTCAGTTCCGAGGGCGGCGCGCATCAGTCGATCATCACTCCGGCCATTGGACTCGAACTCCCTGAGCTCGCGTTCTGGGAACCATGCTTTGCCCTTGAGACGGAATGGATTCTCCTCGAAGCTCTCCGTGGCGTTGCGAACCGTGTCGAGTCGTCATATCTGCGGCTGTCCACCAGGCCCATTGATCAAACCCTCTTTTCGCTCCCCGGCGACCCCGCGTCCCGCGAGCGATTGCGCCAACAGGTTCTGTCCGGCGCGTACTGCCTGATCGACCGGTCAGCCGAACCCGGATACCGGGAGGGTGTCAACGCGGCAACGGTGGCGTGCGCCGGCGCGGTCGTCCCAGAGGCCATCGCCGCCAGCAACTATCTCCGCGAGGACGACATCTTTGTGAACGTCGTCAACGTCACCAGCGTGGACCGCCTGTTTCGGCGCCATCACTCGGCTGTTCAGGCTGCGGTCGACGCCGCGTGGGAGGGGCGCGTCAGTCCGCTTGTCCCACCCGCTGCGTTTCCAAGCCCAGGTACCGTTCCCCTAGTGACTGTTCTTGACGCGCACCCCCACACCTTCGCGTGGCTTCCCGCCGCGCTTGGGACCCGCGGCCTGCCGCTGGGTGTGACTGGCTTTGGCCGCTCCGGCACGCGTGCGGAGCTATACCGATCCTTCGGTATCGGCATGGAGTCGATTGTGGGTGCCTGCGTTGCGGCCATTGGCGAAGCGTAGGCGGGCTAGGGACTGCGGCCGGCCTTTCAAAACGTAAGGATGACATCGAATAAGCGATGGATTCTTGACGGCCGTGTGGCGGCGAGCACGCGAAGCGGTGGTTTTCGGGGGCCCAGAGCGTCGTGACCTCTCCTGGCGGTTGACACGTCAGGCCCACACGCAGGTTTCGTTACAGCCCTCAGCGAATAGATCTTCTACGAACCCGCCGGAGTCGAACATCCTGCCTTGTCCGACGTCGCCAGCGCCGCACATTCCGCCGATTAGCGACGAATCCGGGGCGTTCTGGACCGCGAGTTGAACTGAACTTCGCCTGAACTTCAACCCGACCTTAACGGAACTTCAACTCCGGCTACAGCATTTCCAGTGCGGACTCCCAAAACGGACTCATTTTGAGGATTGCGTGCCCGTCAACTTCAATTCGACTTGAACTTGACTTCGGCTCATCTTCAACTCATCTTCAACGGAACCCTGTTTTTGGAAGTGCCGTAACCTCCACCCCGGAAATGCCGCGACCGCCTGGCCGATTCTGTCGCGGCTTCGTCTCTACGCGGCTCGGCCCACCGGGATGGGATAAATGCACCCCACAGGTTGACGCATGCCGAATGAACAGCAGGTTCACGGTAGGCGCGAGCCGTGTTTCCCGCGCATCAGGGCCGGTGAACGACGAAGCTCACCGCCTGGCTTTGCCGGTATCGGTCATAGCCGATCAGCCGGACGTAACAGTCCGGATGCGCGCTCTTGCATGCCTGCACTTCGGCCAGCACATCCTCGGCCGCACGAGCATCGAACAGGGGCAGCTTCCACATGCTCCAGTAGTGGTCATTGGGCAGCGGCTCCCGCACGTATTCAACCGCGGGAATCAGGCCCTGTTTCAAGACGTACTGAATCTGCTTGGCCAATTGTTCGGTCGTCATTTTTGGTAGATAGGAGAAGGTCTCAAGCTTCATCACGGTGTCCTCCTTTGCCGGCGTCATGACCCGACCCGGACGGGATCGAGCCGGTCCACCCCGTCGAACTCGAACTTGATTTCTTTCCAGAGTGCGAGGGCCTCGCGCAGCTCCGGCGAATGCCGCGCCGCGCCATTCAGGATGTCCTTTCCCTCGGCGACCAGGTCGCGGCCTTCGTTGCGAGCCTGCACCACCGCCTCCAACGCAACACGGTTGGCGGTAGCGCCGGCAGCATTGCCTTGCGGGTGCCCCTGCGTGCCGCCGCCGAATTGCAGGACGACATCATCGCCGAAGATGGCGACCAGGTCGGGCATGTGCCACACGTGGATCCCCCCGGATGCGGCCGGAAAGACCGACGGCATCGAGGCCCAGGCCTGATCGAAGTAGATGCCGCGGCTCTTGTCCGCCGGGATGAAGTCTTCACGAAGCAGGTCGTTGATCGCCATCGTGGCGCCCCGG
>DAINCT010000105.1:8645-10105 GCA_036732245.1 Chloroflexota bacterium
CCCTCCAGCTTGCCGACGACCGTGCCGTTGTGGAGGTGGTCCCCACCGGCCATCCGCAGCCACTTCGCCAGCACCCGGAAGTGAATCCCGTGGTTCTTCTGACGGTCCACCACTGCATGCATGGCACGGTGACAGTGCAGGAGGACCCCATTGTCCCGGCACCATAGCGACAGCGACGTGTGGGCGGTGAAGCCCATGGTGAAGAAGTCCGACATGATGATCGGCGCGCCAAGCTCTTTGGCGAACTCGGCTCGCTTGTAAATCTCCTCCATCGTCCCCGCGGTCACGTTGAGGTAGTGGCCTTTCCGCTCGCCCGTCTCGCGCTCCGCCTTCAGGACGGCCTCCATCACGAAGGTGTAGCGATCCTGCCAGCGCATGAAGGGCTGCGAGTTGATGTTCTCGTCGTCTTTGGTGAAGTCGAGGCCCCCGCGCAGGCACTCGTAGACCGCCCGACCATAGTTCCTGGCTGAGAGCCCCAGTTTCGGCTTGATCGTGCCACCGAGGATGGGCCGCCCGTACTTGCTGAGCTTGTCGCGCTCGACCTGGATCCCGTGCGGTGGACCCGGGAAGGTCTTCAGGTAGGCAACCGGGATCCGGAGATCCTCCAATCGCAGCGCCTTCAGCGCTTTGAAACCGAAGACGTTCCCGACGATGGAGGACATCATGTTGACGATCGAGCCCTCCTCGAAGAGATCGAGGGGATAGGCGATGTAGGCGATGACCTGGTCCTTTACGCCTCCGACCGGCTCGATGTTGTAACAGCGAGCCCGGTAGCGATCCATGTTGGTGAGCAGGTCCGTCCAGACCGTCGTCCAGGTGCCGGTGGACGACTCGGCGGCAACCGCCGCGGAGGCTTCCTCTGCCGAAACCTCGGGCTGGGGGGTGATGCGGAACGCCGCCAGGATGTCGGTGTCCTTCGGCGTGTAGCTCGGGTCGTAATAGGCTTCGCGATACTCGTGAACCCCGGCATCGAACGCGGCCTTTGGGGTTTCGGTGAGCCTAGACGTGTTCGTGGTCATGGGCGACGTCCTCCTCCTGGTGATCGTGAATGATCGACTCGTGGACGCTGAGCGGGACTCGCAGCAACATCGACTTCTTGGCACTCAGGATGCGATGCACCATCAAGAGCTGGATGAGCGCCAGCGGATCGCTGTGGTGCTTGCGCATCGCGCCGTCGGTGAAGTCGCCGAACTCGTCCGGGCCGAGGTGCCGAAGGTGCTGGTGCCGAGCGCCGATGTGGTCCCAGATCCGGTCTTCGAGTTGCCAGACGCTCGCGTGATCGATCCTGCCGTCGATCTCGAGAACCTCGGCACTTTCGCCATCGTCTTCCTCCTGGAAGGCACGGAGCCCGTCTTGCGGTCGTCGGAGCAGGCCATCGAGGTTCAGCCGCGGAAGCGTGCTGCGTTCGATCACGCGGACGTTGAGCGCTTCGTCATTGCTGGCATTCTCGGGCCGGAAGA
>DAINCT010000106.1:0-2815 GCA_036732245.1 Chloroflexota bacterium
TGCGTGCTTCCAGTGTCAGGGAGTAAGTCGGGGTTTCGGCATCTGGTTAGCACTGATCTCGGCAGTCATTTATTTGATCGGTGCCGTCATCCGCTGGGGGACCCGGCCTTCGAGGCAAAACCAGGCGGTCCGTGATTACGCCGGCTAGCGGCGCGACTGCTCGCACGGTTCGGGCGCCACGCGGCACAGAATTAAGCTGCAAGGGCTGGCAGCAAGAGGCCGCGCTACGCATGCTGATGAACAACCTTGACCGCGAGGTGGCGGAGCGTCCGGACGACCTGGTCGTCTACGGCGGTACCGGCAAGGCCGCGCGCAGCTGGGATGCATTCGACGCCATCGTGCGGAGCCTCAGGTCACTGGAAAACGATGAGACCCTGTTGATTCAATCCGGCAAACCGGTGGGCGTGTTTCGGACGCAGCGTTTGGCTCCGCGCGTGCTGATATCCAATTCCATGTTGGTGCCGGCATGGGCCACCTGGGAGAAGTTCCGGGAATTGGAGAGACTAGGACTCACGATGTACGGCCAGATGACGGCCGGGAGCTGGATCTATATCGGGTCGCAAGGCATCGTGCAGGGCACCTACGAAACGCTGGCGGAGGTGGCACGGCGTCACTTTGGCGGTTCGCTGCGTGGTCGACTGGTGGTCACCGCGGGATTGGGCGGCATGGGAGGGGCGCAACCACTCGCGATCACGATGAACGAAGGCGTGGCGCTCGTGGCCGAAGCCGACCGGACGCGCATCAACCGCCGTCTGTCCAGTGGCTACCTTGATGTGGTCGCGGATTCGATCGAAGCGGCATGCGAGTTGGCAGGCGATGCCGTAGCGGCAGGGAAGCCGCTCTCGGTGGGAGTCGAGGCAAACGCAGTCGACTTACTGACGTTTCTCATCGAGTGTGGGCCCGTGCCGGATGTCCTCACCGATCAAACGTCGGCGCACGACATGTTACGGGGATACATCCCGACAGGGCTCAGCTTCGAGAATGCCACGCGACTCCGAGAAACAGACCCGGAACAGTATCTCGGGCTAACGCGCGCCACGGTTGCGAAGCATGTGCGGGCGATGTTGACGCTTCAGGCAGCCGGCGCGATCACGTTCGACTACGGCAACAATATCCGTCAGCAGGCGCTCGAAGCTGGCGTCCGAGAGTCCTTCGATTTTCCGGGTTTCGTGCCGGCCTACATTCGACCGCTGTTCTGTCGCGGCAGCGGCCCGTTTCGGTGGGTCGCGCTGTCGGGGGAAGCGGAAGACATCTATCGTACCGACGCCCTGCTGCTCGAACTCTTTCCAGATGACGACTCGCTGCGGCGCTGGATCAGTTTGGCACGGGAACGCATCCATTTTCAGGGACTTCCGGCTCGAATTTGTTGGCTCGGATACGGCGATCGGGCGAGGTTCGGTCTGGCATTGAATGACCTGGTGCGGCGGGGCGAACTGAAGGCTCCGATTGTGATCGGGCGCGATCATCTCGACTCGGGTTCAGTCGCCTCGCCAAATCGAGAAACGGAGTCGATGAAAGACGGCAGCGACGCCATCGCCGATTGGCCGATTCTCAATGCTCTGGTGAACGCGTCCGCCGGGGCGAGTTGGGTCTCGGTCCATCACGGTGGCGGCGTCGGCATCGGCTACTCGATCCACGCCGGCATGGTCGTGGTGGCGGACGGCTCGGACGAAGCCGAACAGCGACTTCGGGCGGTCTTGACAACCGATCCGGGTACCGGCGTGATGCGCCACGCCGACGCCGGTTACGAGGACGCCATCGAGACGGCTCAAGAGCGCGGGATCACGATTCCCATGTTGCCCGGGGAGTTTTAGACCACTACCACGGTGGTGCCGACCGGCGCCCAGTCCCAGAGAAACTGCGCGGCAGCGGTCGGCAGGTTGACGCAGCCGTGCGTGCCGAGGATCGTGTTGCCGGTGCCGAGATCGGTCGGTGCTAGGTTTGACCCTGGACCGAAGTTTGACCGCCAGGACGCGTCGTGCAGACCCTCGCCCCCGTCAAAAGGCATCCAGAACTGCACCGGAGTGGGATAGTAGTAATACGGCGATCCCACCGGCCAGGGCGAGTGAAAGACGAATGGACTGACCTTGAAATAGATGTGGAACACGCCGTGGTCGGTAGGGAGCTCCGGGCCACCGGTGGTCACATCCGTCGAATACACGATTTTCGAGTTCTCATACAGGTCGGCGTGCTGGTTTTCGGTTGATACCACCACGAGCTTGGAGGGCACGGTCTTCGCTACGTCGGCGGCAATTCGGACGATTTCGTCGTGGAGCGGACTTTCATTGACCGCGGCGGAAAAGGCAGACGTTTGGGCGTGAACATGCGCGTCTAAACGGGTGAGCTGGTCCCCGTACGTGCGCGCTCGAGTCGTCAGAAGTCCGAGCAAGGCCAAGGTGTCTCGCGCTTGCTGCGCTTCGGTGTCAGCCAGCACCAACACGCCGCTGCGGCTACCCGCAGCTTTCGCCACGATGGAGCGGACATATTGGAGGCGAGCCTGCGTCGGCCCGTGCAGGGCGATACGAGCTGCATTGACGCCGGCGGTAACCGAGCGAATTGAGCCGATCGTCGTGGCGGTCGCGAGCGCGGCTTTCTGGAAAGTCAGACTCTTTTGCGCCCCGTTCGTATCGAGATCGAGCGCACCGGAGTTTGCGATGTCTCGGGACAAATTCATGAGCGATGAGGATGCAATCTTCCTGGCGGCGGCAGTCGCTTGCCACTCCCGGGCACGAACCGCGGCTGAAAGATGACCGTAACTCACAGTTTGTCGATCGTAAAATCCCGGGGCCGACGGATCCCACAGCGCCATGGCATG
>DAINCT010000106.1:2825-10045 GCA_036732245.1 Chloroflexota bacterium
GTTACAGCCAGCGTCTGTGAAGCATTCGAGCGTGCCATGGCGAGACGCTGCTCGGCGTCATTTACGGCCGCAACCTGTCGGGCGCGCGCGGTACCGAAGCCGGCACCCGACAGCACGAGCAAGGCCAGCAGGATCCACGATGCCACACGCTTTCGCACGGTTCCTTCCCTCCCGGTACTGGTATTATGCCCTCTGACGTTCGTACTCACAACGCACCACCACCGGGACAGATTTTTCAGTCGATCGACGCCATCGTCGGCCTCAACCGCGTCGATGAAGCGTGCGTTAGAGTGCTTTGAAGGCCGCGCCTAAAGAACAAGGTCTGGGCCGGCGCGAAGTGAGGAGGGATCTCTATGCGCGACTTCGCAGCGCCGCGTCCGGCATGTGCGACCGACCAGCCCCGAGCCTGGAGCAGCAGTGTCGTCGCTTGACTTCGTAAGCGACCGGTCCCCCTTCGGGCGCACCGACTACCCTCGAGTCGCTCTATTGAGCGCCGGACATTTGATCAACGATCTATACGGGAATTTCATCACATCGCTGATGCCGTACCTCGTGATCCGAGGGGACATTACTACAACGGCCGCAGGCCTGGTGCTATTGGTTTACCTCTTCGGGAGTTCCGTCCTACAACCGATTTTTGGTCTGATCTCCGATCGCACCGGTCGGCGTGGATTCGCCGTCATCGGTCCCGTGTGGGTTGGTCTTGCCGCCGCCGCGATAACGCGAGCGAATACATCCGTCATGCTGCTCCTGATAGCAGGCATCGGCGGACTGGGTACCGCGGCGTTTCATCCACAAGCGGCATCGATGATCGATAGTCTGAGTCCGACCAATAAGGGAAGATCCATGGCGTACTTTTCCATGGGAGGCAATATCGGTTTCGCGCTTGGGCCGGTGGCCGCGGCGGTTGTGGCGACCGTAGGACTAGTCTGGAGCCCGTTGATGCTTCTGCCGGGGGCGGCTATTGGTCTGGGCCTGGCGCGGTATGCGCCACATGTCGGCCGGTCTGAAGAGAGCTTCGCCGTCGCAGACCTCTGGGACACGGTGAGAATCGCATGGAAACAGATCAACCTGGTGGTCTCAGTGATCGCCATTCGCAGCGCCGCCCAGTACGCGCTCATCATTTTTCTCCCGCTCTATTACCACCTGCGGGGACATCCGGCCGAGCTTGGCTCGTACTTTGCCTTCGTCCTCTCGCTCGCCGGCGCGATCGGAGGTCTGGCGGGAGGTCACTTCTCCGATCTGTACGGCCGTCGACGCGTCGTCGTGCTGTCTCTGATCGTGGCGGCGCCGTTGTTGTTCGTAACCTTGCTGGTGCCGGTGCCGTTCGTCTGGCCGCTGGTTGCCCTCAGCGGCGCGGCGTTACTCGCATCAAACTCCGTGACGGTAGTGCAGGGTCAGGAATTGCTTCCCCGGCACCGAGGACTGGCTTCGGGGCTCACCCTTGGATTTGGATTCGGACTATCCGGGGTCATCGCCTCCGGGCTAACCGCACTGTCGGATCACATTGGCGTGGAGAATGCCATCTTCGCGGCACCCGGCCTTGCTCTACTGGCCGCCATGGTGGCAGCGTTTGTGCGAAATCCGACGCGGGCAAGCTCCGTCACGACCGGGGGTGCAGAAACCGTCCGGGTGAGCAGGTGAAAGACTCAGAAACCGGCGAAGCGGCACGCGAACTCGCACGGGGAGCGGCCCAACTCGGGATCGATTTGAATGACCGGCAGGTAACACAGTTCCAGTTGTACTGTTCGCTCTTGCTGGACGCGAATCAGCGCTTCAATCTGACGGGGCTCAAGACCCCGGACGCGGTTATGCGCACACTCTTTCTCGATTCCCTCACGGTTGCAACAGTGCTGCCGTCCCGTCTAAGTCGACCGGAAAGGCCGGTCAAGGCCGTGGATGTTGGTACCGGTGCAGGAGTTCCCGGCCTTCCTCTGGCGATCCTGTTCCCCCATTGGTGGCTGCTGCTGATCGAATCCAACCAAAAGAAGGCGAGATTCGTGCAGGATGTCGCCTCCGCGCTCAGTCTCCCGAACGTGTCGGTCGCGCCGTCGCGGGCGGAGGAGGTTGGCATGATGGATCTGCACCGGGACTCAGCCGACCTTTGCCTGGCGCGCGCAGTTGCCCCCCTGGCGTCGCTGGTGGAGTTCTGTGCTCCGCTGGTGAAGATCGGTGGAGCACTGGCCTTTCCCAAAAGCGGCGACGTCCAATCCGAGTGCGAGGCTGCCGAACCAGCCGCTCGAGCCTTGCAGCTAGGAGGCCGGACCATCCATCCCATCCCGGACTACCTCGATCTGGGTGCCAACCGATTCGTCGTACTCTACCGCAAGATAGGCACCACGCCGCCCGGGTATCCTCGTCGGGTGGGCCTGGCTACGTCTCACCCAATCGGGAGGGCAGGGGCCGACGCGCCGCCACCGATTCATGGCCAACGATCGCCAGCAAGATCAGAGCGGCGCCGACGGCCTGAACCCGGGTGAAACTGTCGCCGGCCAACAGAAAGCCGAAGAGGGTCGCGAAGGCCGGCTCGAGCACGAGGACCAACGCGGTGCGAGACGGCGACAGATACTGCTGCACTCGGGTCTGAATCCAAAAGGCCAGCGCCGTGGCCAGTCCCGCGGTAATCAGAAGCGCGGTCCACACCTCAGCAGTGGGGCTTGGGTACCCTTTCAGCGCGGTCGCCCCGATACTGAAACCAAGTGCCGCAATGGCAATTTGTGCAAAAGCGAGTTGCCCAGAATCACGGCCACGGGTAACTCGCCCCAGCAGAAGCAGATGGATCGAAAACGCGAATGCGGTCAAGATTTCCAACCCATCGCCTGCCAATTGCAGGCTGCCGGGCGCCAGTCCGCCCGGAGCAGCCAGTAGCGCGGTTCCCGCGAAAGCCACGGCGACGGCCACGATCGTCACATGTCGGGGCTTCACTCGATAGATGGCCAACTCCATGACCGGCGTAATCACTACGAACAACCCGGTCAATAATCCTGCCTGAGATGCAGTCGTGTACTTCAGGCCAAAGGTTTGAGTCAGATAGCCTGCACCCAAAGCGACTCCCGGCAATACGCCGGCCCGCAGATCGGTCCGTCCTCGGAGCAGTAAGGGACTAAGAAGGAGTGCGGCAAAGGCGAATCGAAGCGACAGAAAGGGAACCACGGGATAGATGTTCACAACATTGCGGACCACCACGAAGGTATAACCCCAGATCGCCGTAACGCAGATGAGCGCGATAACTGCAAAGGCCCGCACGTGCTTGTCTCCGAGCGCAAAAGTGAGCGACGTAATGAACGGACCGAGTTCTAGCTATGCACCCTCTCGGCCCATCCGATCGGTTCCCGTCCGTGCGCCTTCCTCGGCCGCAGCGGAATGCCGATGAACGATATGGCGATGATGCCGACGGCGAGCGGGACCAGAGAGTGCCAGGCGGTCAATCCGAAAAACATCCCGAAATTCGGGGCGATCTCATTCCGGCCGAGGGCCGGCAATGAGTAGTTTTCGAGCGGATAACGCATCCATGAATGCGGGAATAGCTCACCGCCCAGAAATGCCGCCCAGGTGGCAAACAGCGACCATGCCAGCAGAACGAGGAAGATCGCAATTGCCGCGAGCCGGCGTGCAAACGCATCGAGATAGATCGCCACCGGAAACGCCAGAAACGGGATCACCGGGACCAGGTAGCGCGGACCATCGACCTGACCTCCATTCCACCCCCAGTAGGCACTGATGGTGAGAATGAAAACGACAGATGTTCCGATGCAGACAAGGCTTTCAAGTTTTAGTCCACGTCGGAACATGATCATCCCACCAACCAGCGCGAGAAGCAGGTAAGGGGAGGTGTAGAAGAGTCCCCGATACGGGCCGATGGTCAGATCAAACAACGGGCCACCCTGGGGATGCGTGAATCCGGCGTAGCCAGCCCCCTGTGCCGCCGACCAGCAGAAGTCATGCGAGTACCCGGTATCGAACGGACTTCCGAACGTCGCCTGGTTGTAGGCAAAAAGCCCGAGCACCGGGACGCAACCGGCGGCTACGAATGATGCGGCGGCGGAGATGCGGGCTCGCGCGGCCCACAGACCGTAGAGCCCGACGGCGACGATGACCAGTGCCACGGTGTACTCGGTAAAGAAGGCGAAACCAAGAAGGAATCCGGCGCCTGCGATGCCGGCTGTGCCCACGTATCGTCGACTGTACAGATACAGCAAGGCGAACGCCGTAAACAGGCAGGCGGCGCTGATTTGATGCGAGTAGAACACGGTGGAGTAGGGAAGGGCCGCGGTAGCGAATCCGTATGCCACGATGACCGCCCATTTGATCCAACTCCGACGTGTGAAGAACCCGAGAAACCAGAAGAAAAACGCGAGAAAGGCGGCTGAGCTGAGCGCGACCACCCCCACAGTCGTTACATATTTTGAGAGGGCCCAGTCCCGAAACGGCGGGTACAGCCGATTGCCCCACGGGATGTACTGCACATTGCCGCCGCCACCGGTGCGTTGGCAGCCGCCCAGATTCGTTCCTTTGGGCGCCGGCGCTTTCTGCGTCGACGTCGTGCCGAGGCGAATCGCTACCCGCCAGAGGCTGTTCGTTTGGGCGTCGGCGATGCCGGCGCCGAGCATCGGAAACTGCTTCGCCGCTGCATAGCCGGCGTACACCAAGGCGCCGAGCACGGCGGTTCCCGGCGCCTTGTCGCTGTAATAATGCCCCTTGAAGACGGCCTTATCCCAGGTGTTGAAGTGGAAGCGATCGATCTGGAGCGAGTGAAGGTCCACAATCGCCCTGGTCAGATCAAACCGCGAGTCAATATTCCAGTCCGCCCAACGCGGCAGGAAATACGCGTACACGACGAAGGCCAGGAGGAAGACCCGGATGGCAGGGCCGCGCCTCGGTCGCTCGAGCACCGGAGTCACGTCCTATGCTTCCTCGAGCTCTCGTAATCCGACCGTAACGAGCGCGGGCCGGGCAGATCGGCCGGCCCGCAGACCAGCCAACCGGGGCCACAGATGCATGACCAGGACGTATCCGGCGGCAGCGTAGGCGAAGCCCACGACGGCGTCGATCGCGTAGTGCTGGCCGAGATACGTAATGCTGAAGAGCAGCAGGGCGATGTACAACAGAGCGAAGTACGACCACCGGCCGAACTGCCGGCGCAGGAACAGGAAGAAGAGCAGAGGGTACATGGCGTGTTCCGACGGGATAGCTGCGACCTGGTCGTAGTGCAGATGCAAGCCGGCAAAAAAGATCGTACCGTGGTACGGGTTGTACCACCGGCCGGCGATGATGTTGAACAGGTTCTGGACTCCGGGAAGGTAGACGTGGGAATGCGCCCACGCGGCGTGCAAGCCCCCCGGGTAGGTGGCTGCGACTTCCCACGGATGAGCGTACTGGTTTCCGACCGCAACCAGCGGCTGAGCGGCAAGCCAGGGCGGGACTGCCGGATAAACGATGTAGGTCAGGAAGCCGGCGATGGCAACGAGGACGAACGTGATGGCGAACTTCCTGAACAGCTCACGATCGGACATCCACAACAAGAATCCGGCTAGGAGCGGGGCCAAGAAGTGCAGCATATACATGACGGCGGCCAGGACATCCCACGGTTCCAGGACGCCTGGATGGTACAGGTGCTGCTGCAACCAGACCGGTGGCACGTTTCCGAAGAACATCAATTTGTCGGCCGAGATCATGGCCTGCAGGTGCCAGGGAAACGAGAAACGAGTGGCGACCGGTGAGACGAGTTGCCAGGCCAGGAGGACGGCGATAAAGACGCCCCAGTCGCGCAGAAAGAGGAGACCCCGACCGGAGAGGAGCGCCGCGACGAACAGTATGATGGCGACCCACTCCACTGTGAGACGCATATTGAAGAACAAAAAGCCGGCCGCGACTCCAACAATGTAGATTCCCAGGATGAAGGGAATCGCGCGCCGGTAGGCTCTACGCAACGGGCCGATGCTCCGTTTCTCAGGCAATAAGATAGGTGGGCCGGCCCTCGAACGCCTGCACCAGATTGACCAGACATTGTACTCAGGCGGCCGATGATCCGCAATGTGCGAGGTGGGGTATGCCGGCAGTTCACGCCGGGAGTTCAGAGCCAGCCGGCGGTTCATCATTGCTGCGACTCGGGGTCGGAGTGTTCGTAGTTGCCCTGGGCTTGCGCCTGGTCTTTGGCCGCCTCATCGCGGGAACTTACGATTACGACGAATTCGTGCTCCTGCTCCTAGCCCGGGATTTCGCTCACGGAGCCACGCCGTACCAGGACTTCATGTTCTTCCACCCACCCGGGGCGCTCGCCCTATTGCGAGGGATCGAGCCGTTGACGGCTCTCTGGTGGCCGTTGGCGCGCATTGCCAGCAGCGCGATCGACTCCGCTACTGCGGCCATGGTCTTTTTCGTTGGCTCCCGGATGTTTGACCGGCGAACAGGAGTCGCGGCCGGTCTGGTGTACGCCGCGTCGCCGCTTGCCCTGGTCTCGTCCGTCCGGGTCGGTCAAGATCCCTTGATCACTGCAATTGGCATGCTCGGAATTACGGCTCTGGTGGTCGGTCCCGAAAAACGCTGGGCGGTGGTGGCGGGAGTGTGTCTGGGATTGGCCGTCTGGGTCAAGTATCCGGCGCTGTACTTTGCTCCCGTGTACCTGCTGCTGTCACCGCGCCGCTTCATCGTGGTGGCCGCCACGTGCGTCTGCACCTTTGGGTTACTGCTTGTGCCATTTCTCGGGCAATTGCACGCGCTCTACACCCAGACTGTCTCGTTTCAGCACACTCGTTGGATGATGCCGTTGACGCAGCGGCTGGCCACGACCGCACTCTTCTGGATCGCTCTGAACGCGCTCGCGCTTCCCGGACTGTGGCGACGCGCTCCCGCCTGGCTCGTCGCGGGGTTTGGCCTGGGTGGGCTCTTCCTGTTCGTGCCCCAGGTGTATTACCACTACTTCGTTCCGGTCGTGCCGTTTGCCTCGCTGTTGGCGGGCCTCGCTGTAGCCAATCGCACTGGAGGTGCGTGGACGCGGCCCCCCTCCCCTAGCCCCTCGCCCGCAATGCAGTGGAGGGGAAATTGTATGGAGGCGCTGGACCTGGGGGAAACGTCACCCGGCAAACCGTCTGCAATACGCTCTGTAAGCCGTACCCCGGGTTGGCGCAGCGTTCCAGTCCTGGCCGCCATGTTGCTTCTTACCCTGTTGGCAGCAGCCGTCATCGATGCGGGCGGATACAGTCCGCTCTATGTCACCGCGG
>DAINCT010000107.1:0-9999 GCA_036732245.1 Chloroflexota bacterium
ACAGACCCGAGAGGGTCTCGTGGGTTCGAATCCCACCCCCTCCGCCAGTATTTCCTGTAGTTGAGGCGCGTTAGCGGCCTACCAGGAAGAGCCCGACTCCGATCACGATGACGATGGCGAGCGGCCAGAGGCGTGCCGCGGCGGAAAAAGCCGCGCCGATACGCAGGCCGACCATTCCGGTCATGGCACTGCTGTACTGCCGCCGCATCCGCAGCATGGCCCTGATAATGGTGGCCAGGTAGATGAGTAGAGCGACCGCGATCAGCACGAGGCCGGCCATCGAGAGCGGGTGGAGCGTCGTGTGCATAGACCAGCATGCGCTTCTCGATAGGGCGCGCTCAAACAGCGGCTACACTGGTCGGGGAATTACGTTCGATTGAGAGATGTGGATGCGTCTGATCCTGGTGCGTCACGGGCAAACCACCTGCAACGTGCAGAATATCTGGCACGGCTGGGACCACTGCGAGCTGACGGCGGAGGGGCAGTCCCAGGCAGAATCGGTCGCGGCTCGGTTGGCCGGGGAACCGGTTGCCGCGGTCTATAGCTCCGATAGCCGCCGTGCGATGCAAACAGCAGCCGCCATTGCCGCACCGCATGGGCTGCAACCGATCCCTGAACTCGATCTGCGCGAGCGTCACGCCGGCGCCTTTGAAGGGCTCGCGCTGCCGGACATCGTGCGTCGCCATCCTACCGTCTGGCTGGAGCGCGACGCCGACCTCTGGGGTTGGACACCGCCGGATGGCGAGACCCTGCATACCGTGCTGGATCGCAGCCTCGCCGTGGTCGACCGGCTCGTCGCGCGTCATCCGCACGAGACGGTGGTCGTCGTTTCGCACATGACGACGGTACGTGCCCTGCTATCCCATCTGGGGCACGTTCCGCTGGCGGAGACGTATACCCTGCCGTTCCCCTCGACCGGCGTCACCATAATCTCGATCGAGGACGGCGAGAGCCGGCTGGAGCTGCTGAACGACGCGTCACATGTCGAGGATGGCGCGACCGCCGCCGACGGAGCAGCTGCACCCGGATCCTTGTAAAGAATGACGGTGTACAGACGACTGGGCGAAACCATAGTGCACGATCTGTATCGTCGGGGTAGGGGGTGCCTACCCCTTCAGCTCGGTGAGCGCTCCATCGATGCGGCGGCGGACCTCGTTTGGTCCCAGCACCTCGATCACGCCGAAGAGTGGTGGTGTCTGCTTGGATCCGGTCACGGCAATACGCAGCAGCATAAACGGCACGGCGCGCTTGAGATCGCGTGACTGCCACATGGCGTCCATCCGGCGCTCCCAGTCCTCCATCGCCTCCTCCCCGGTGAACCAGCTCACGAACTCGCGGAGGAGCTCAACCGCCAGGGCCGTGTCGCCCCGCGTTGGGTCCGTGAGGAGCTCGACAGGCGCCGGCGTGAAGAGGTCGGCGAAGTACAGGCCGGTCTGCATGACGATATCGCTTAACTTGTGGTAACGCTCCGGCTCGAGACTCAGTACTCGCTCGGCGAAGGCGCGATCCCGCTCGAACGCGCGCTGGAAGGCCTCCAGCTCTTCGCGTGAGACCGGGTGCTCGACCCGACCACCTTTGCGGGGTTCCTCGAAAGCGACACCGTCCGGCGTGTACTCCTCCAGTAGCCAGCGGAGCCATTCACGCGTGGCGTCGTACAGCTCAGGGGCGCTGAGCGTGCGGAGCCACTCCCCGCCGATGAAGTCGAGAAGATCGTGGTTGACAATCGGCCCGGTTTTGGGGAGGTTCGCGGGTGAGATGCCGTCTATAAAGTCCTCATATGGGTAGGTGTCCTTCCCCTCGGGATGGACCCAGATGATACGGGTAAGGAAATTGCGGAAGGCCTCCGGGAGGTAGCCCTGGGCCTGGTACCACCCGATCGAGGTATCGCCCGAACGCTTGCTGAGCTTCCGTCCCTGGGCATCGCGCAGCAGCGGCGTGTGGACGATCACCGACGGCTTCCAGCCGAGCGCTTCTATGAGCACGAGATGCTTGGGAGTGGACGAGATCCACTCCTCGCCCCGCACCACAGTGGTCACACGCATGAAGTGATCGTCTGCCATGGCTGCGAGGTGATAGGTTGGGAACCCATCGGATTTGAGAATCACCGGATCGTCTTGCTCGGCCGCATCAAACTCGATCGCACCACGCACCGGATCCTCATAGACGATGGTGCCCTCGAGCGGCATGGCGAGCCGCACCACCGGCGTTTCCCCCGCATCCAGATGGGCGCGGCGTTCCTCCGGAGAGAGCCCGCGGCACCGCCGATCGTAGCGTGTCGGCTGTTTGGCCGCCATTTGCTCCTCGCGCAGGCGCGTGAGACGCTCGGGGGTACAGAAACAGGGATAGGCGTGGCCGTGTTCCACCAGCCAGTCCGCGACGATTCGATACTCGTCCAGGCGCTCGCTCTCGACGTATGGACCGTAACTGCCACCCGCCTCCGGCCCTTCATCGGGAGGAAGCCCCAGCCAATCCAGCGCCGCGACAATCTGCTCGACGGCGCCAGGGATCAGACGAGCACGGTCCGTGTCCTCGATCCGCAAGATGAAGATGCCCCCACCCTGACGCGCCAGGGCATAGTTGATGGTTGCCTGGAGTGCGGTACCGATGGTCGGCTTCCCAGTGGGGCTCGGCGCGACCCGCACCACCTGGGCGCCGTCCGACAATTCCCGTGGGGGGTAGCGTTGCTCGAGGTGCTCGAGTCTCCGATCGATCTCGGTTCGTTCCTGGCCGTCAACGCTCATGTTCTCGCCTCTCGTCTCGCCGTGAACCACATGGCGTGTGGTGGCACCGCGCCGGACGCAAGTGGTGAAGTGCCCACAGAAGGGGGGCCGTAGGGTGTCGCTCGGTGTGGCGACCCGCCCTGGCCTTCCACTGCTTCTCGGGCTGGACACCGCCGGAAAGGTGCCCGCGAATGGATCGGATATCTCTCGGATGGACCTCGGCGACGGAGTCTCCCATTCCGCAGGGCGGCACCACGCCGGATGCAAACCGCGAGAGTCGCAACAACGACGTCCACGGGCGCCTCGGCGACGGAGCGCCGAGCTACGACGGTGAGCCTGTATGTCAATGGGAATCGGAATATTTTGCGAGAGAGCGCCGAGCTACGATCGTTAGCGCGCGCGTCCGTGGGCACGAGGTCGACCACAAGGGTCGACGCTACGACGGTTTGGGCATGTGTCAATGGAAACCTGGAATAATTTTTGAAAGGGCGCTGATCCACACGCTGTTCCATGATTAGGGGATTTGCCGTGAGAGCGACGCTCCACGTCGACCGTTCAGGGCTATAAGGTCATGCTACCAGGAGCCGCTCAGCCAGGCTGTCGTCCATCGCTCCATTGACGGGACACACCGAATGATCTCGCCGCTGGATACCCGTGGTAGCGTCCGGCGCTGCCTGGAACCGAGGTCGGACCCGACAGATCGGGCTAGTGCGTCAGGTGGATGAGCTTGTCGACGGCGGCAACCAGGTTGTCGACCTCAAACGGCTTGCCCAGACATCCCTGCGCGTCCATCTCCTGACACACGGTAGCGGCACGTCCCGCGGCCGTCATCGCGACGATCGGAATGGTCGAGGTGGACGCATCCGATCTAGGTTCACGCGCGATACGAACCCCATCCATGCTGGGCATCTGGTAATCAAGCGTGACGAGATCCGGCCGCCGGTCACGGACCGCCGATAGTGTGGCTGAGCCCACGGTGACGCCGACATCGAAACCGGCATCCTCGAGGACGGCACGCACCAGGGCGGAGATATCGGAGTAGTCTTCTGCTACCAGGATGTATTTCGTCATGGATGCCTCTCCTCCCGTTTGAAATCTGTCCAGTGCAAAGATCGTTCCACGGTTATTTAGGCATCGCGCAGGCGGGCGCAGCGTACGGTAAGGCTGGGTTTATACGCCGGGGAAGACTGCGCGCAGCTCGTCCAGGGTGACGGGTCCGGTCAGTTCAACCGGCGGCGTGTGGTCCGGATCGAGCCGGCCGTAGACGAGCCGCAGAAACGACTCCGCTGGGAGCAGCAGTTCTCCGTCGGTCGCACCGTCCTCCCACCCGGTCAGCTGTACGGTTTCCATGCTTCTTTGTTTCGTGTCTGTTGGATTCATGTACTTCTCCGGCAAGTGTGCGGTGGGTGGAGGAACGGCTTCCATCGGAAGCCATGGTTTCAACGGGGTTAGAGAGTTTCGGCCGGTGACTCAGTCGGCGATGTGGAGAACGATCCTGCCCCGTCCATGTCCGGTCTGGCTGAGCGCCTGGGCCTGTGCCGCCTCGTCCAGTGGGAACACCGCTCCAACCTCCGCCATCACTGCTCCCGACCGAATCAAGTCGGCAATCTGTCGCAGGATATCGGAAACGTCGGGAGGCGCCTGGACGCCGCTGGTACGCACGCCGTGCTGACGCGCCGTGTCTTCGTTCGGCATGCCGGCTACCTCGACGAGAATGCCGGACGGTTTGAGCAGTTGCCAGGATCGATCCATGACCTCACCACCTACCGTGTCGAATACCACATCCACGCCGGATACCGCTTCCTCGACCGAGGTCGTGGTGTAATCGATGACCTCTTCCGCACCCAGCGAGCGGACGAACTCGACGTTGCGGGAGGATGCCGTGCCCGTAACGTGAGCGCCTTTCCAGCGCCCCAATTGCACGGCGTAAGACCCGGTGCCTCCCGCGGCCCCCTGCACGAGCAGCCGCTGACCCGCCTGGAGATCGGCCGCGTCGAAGAGGCCGGCCCAGGCCGTAATGCCTCCGATGGCGTATAGGGCAACTCCACCGGCATGTACTCTTTCAGGTAGCCGGCCCGCAGTTTCCATTCGATCGGGTTGACACCCGCCGCATGCACCCGGACCAGTACCGTGCCTTCCTGTGGTTCCGGACGAGGCACCTGGTCGACCACCAGCACGTCCGGCGCCCCATACTCGTGAAATCGTGCCGCTCGCATCGTGTCTCCACTCATTCCGCAACTCCTTAAAGTTTAGGCATAAACAGACTGAATAGTTGCAGTATACCTTCTGCCGAGGTTGAGTCCGAGCGCGCCGATCAGTTCTTGCCGACCGGGATCGTTACTTCCGCAGCCGCTGCTGGAAGGTATTGGTGGAGCTGTGATCGCGGTCGCCGCTGAGTTCTGCGAATACCGAGCAGCGGTGGATTCGCCGGACGATCAATTGCTATTGTGCAGCGTGAATAATGGCAAGCGTCTCTGAAGCCCTTCCTGGTCCGATCGATTCAACGCCGGCGACCGTTGCCATCAACGCGCGCGGGCTGCGGCGCGTCTTCAAGAGTCGCAAGTCCGAGGTCGTGGCGGTCGACGGTGTCGATCTCGATGTCCGGGGCGGCGAGATTTTCGGATTTCTGGGGCCCAACGGGGCAGGAAAGACGACGACGCTACGCATGCTCTGCACCCTACTTCCTCCCAGCGGAGGCCAGGCGACCGTCGCCGGAGCAGACCTCATCAAGGAACCAGATAAGGTGCGTGAGCGTATCGGGTATGTCAGTCAGGCGGGAAGCAGCTTTCCCGAAGTCACCGGGCGCAGCGAACTTGTTCTGCAGGGGCGTCTCTACGGAATGAATGCGCGGCAGGCCGCCGAGCGAGCTGCCGAGTTACTCGAAACACTCGATCTCTCGGATTGTGGTGATCGACCTACCAAGACCTACTCGGGGGGCCAGAAGCGGCGGCTCGACATAGGCATAGGGCTCACACACAGACCATCACTCCTGTTTCTCGATGAACCCACTACCGGTCTCGATCCACAGAGCCGCGCTCGAATGTGGGACGAGGTGCGTGGCCTCCGCGAGACGGGCACGACCGTTTTCCTGACCACGCACTATCTGGAGGAGGCTGATGCTCTCTGTGACCGTCTGGCCATCATAGATCATGGGCGCGTCGTCGCCGGCGGAAGCCCGAGCGAACTGAAACGGCAGATTGCTGGCGACGTGGTGACACTCGGAATCGATGGCGACCGCGAGAAAGCACTACAGATGCTGCGCGAGCAACCGTTCGTACGCGAGGCGACGGACGAAAACGGGTCTTTGCACCTGTACGTGGACCATGGGGAGACGGCGATGCCCACGATCTTGCGTCAACTCGACGGCGCGGGCATCGGACTCACCTCGTTATCCATGGCGCGACCCAGCCTCGACGATGTCTTCCTGCGTCAGACCGGCCGCTCTCTGCGGGAAACTGGCTGAAGACGGGGATGAAGCTCCTACGAGACACCTGGCTCGTCTTTAATCGGTATTTGGGGATCTTTCTGCGCAACCCGACGTGGATCATCATCGGTTTGGCTCAGCCGGTCATGTACCTGCTGTTGTTTGCGCCGCTCTTGAAAGGGATTGCCGCGACCCGTGGCTTCCCACCCGGCGGCGCCTACAACGTCTTCGTGCCAGGCTTGCTGATCCAACTGGGGCTCTTTGGCGCCAGTGGTGTAGGCTTTGGCCTCATTGCGGAGTTGCGGGCTGGGGTGATCGAGCGATTCCGCGTTACACCGGTGAGCCGCCTTGCGCTGCTGCTGGGTCGTGCCCTTCGAGATATCCTGGTTCTTGTAGCGCAGTCCCTTGTCCTGCTGTTTCTCTCCATCCCCTTCGGATTACACGCTACCGTCTCCGGATTGGTGGTCATGGTGGGGCTGGTGGCCTTAATCGGGCTCGGCACGGCATCTCTGGCTTACGCTGCCGCGTTAGCTCTCCGATCAGAAGATTCGTATGCGCCTCTGATCTTCACCATCAGCCTTCCCGTGCTACTTCTGTCCGGGGTGCTCTTGCCGTTGACGTTTGCGCCGGCATGGTTGCGAACCATCGCCGACTTCAATCCACTCTCCTACGCAGTCGTAGCAGCGCGTGACATGTTTAACGGCAATGCGGGCGATGTGGCGGTGCTCAAGGGGGTGGGTATCATGCTGGCTCTGGCGGTCGTCGGCGTCACAATCGGCGCGCAGGCCTTTAACCGCGCGGTTGCCTGATGCCCAACTCGCGGCTAGACAGTAACCGGGCACGAGCAGGTAATATACGGCATCCGTCCCACCTATGGATCACGCTATGATCTGCCCCCACTGCAGCGCCCAGACGGACGATGTCACCGAGAACTGGCACACCTTTACAGAGGCCGAAGGCGCGGAATACCTGGCCGACTACGTGACCATCTGGTATTGCGCCGCGTGCACGACGGTGGTCGGCGCACAGAACGGTGGCATCGAATGGGTTATGGAGCCCCAGGAAACGCTCAGCGAAGAGTAAGCGCCGAGGTTACGTGCCCTTCACTTTGGCGAGCTTCTGTACCTTGGCCTGCCTCAGTTGCACGTTGATCCAGGCCAGGAACTTGGTGCGCTGCTGGGTCTGCTGAGTCGTAGCGGACGGCTTTGCCTTACTCCGAGACAGCACTTCGATGATGTGGTAGCCGAACTGTGACTGGATGATCTCGGGTTTGTGTAACGGCGACGTGAAGCTCGCATGATCGAAGGTTGGGACCATCTCACCGGGGGTCACGATCTTGTATTCGCCGCCTACCTTGGCGCTGCCGGGATCGTCTGAATACTTCTTGGCCAGGGCCGCGAAGCTCGCCCCGTGTTGGAGTTCATTCAGGAGCTTGACGGCCAGCGCATGGGTCTGGACGAGTGTGCGTTTGTTGGCGCCCGTCGTGTGGGGCATGAGCAGAATATGGCGCACATCCGCGACGGGTTGGGGCTTGGTGGAGAGCGGCGTGACCTTATTCTCGACCTTTTGACCCAGCAGGGATGGGATGATCAGTTCTTTGTATTGAGCACGGGTGAGACCGAGCTGCTTGAGGCGTGCATTAAACCCTTTGGTCCCACCGAGTTGTGCCGAGTCGCTCAACTCCTGTTGCGCGATCTCGCCACCGGACACGGTAATGTGGTGCGCCGCGGCGTACTGGCGAATGAGTTCGTCGATCACGACGGAGGTCATGGTCTGCGTTGCCATGGTCTTCAGGGTTGAGGCCGATGTTGCCGTTTGGGCGGACGTCTGGCGCTGCTTGAGGTTCAACAGCAGTTGATAGACGGACATGGGCACCTTTTGGCCGTTCACGACCGCTGCATCCTGTCCACCGGTGACGACAGGAGTCGCCGGAATGGGTTGCGTTGGTACGGCAGTCGGTGCCTTGGATGCCGTCGGGCTGCCACAACCTACCGCGACGAGGAGAAGGAACGTCAGCGGCAGAGCGACGGTTCGGAATGCTGGTGGGATCACGAGGTCTCCTGATACTGCTACTCAAAAAGAGCCTCAAGCAATCCCTTGACGGATGCCAGAGGCTTGAACCAGAGATTCTACTATATCCCGCGTGAGTGGCGATGTGAAGCGTGTGGACACGGGGGGACTAAGGGCCTAAGGAGTGCGTGACGTAAAGCCCTGGTAGCAGGCAGGAACTCACGGTAAGGTGCAGACAGTTAACAGACGACGCGAAAAAGGCAAACCCGTCGAGAGGCGGGGACGCAAAGCCACGGGGCTCATGGAGCTAGCCGGGTTGCCGAAACGACCTGTGTCGGCAATGAGTGCAGCCACCTGGACCCACGTGAGGAGGGCTGCACAGGATGTTCCGACACATTGCACTTTGTGGGGCGGCGGCTACCGCTGTAACCATGGTGCTTCTTCCGCTCCCGGCGACCGGGGCACATGCGGCGACTTCGACGACAACCCACATCGTCGCACCGAGCGTTGTGAAGCAACTCGAGAATTCATGTTGGGGATGCTTGCACAGCGCACTGAAGGGTGCCCGCCACACGACTCCACGGCAACAGGTTCGCCCGCACAAGCAGGTGCAGCACCGGGCGCGACTGACCCACACGGCGCATCGCGCGCAGCGCCATGCCCGGGTGACGCACACCCGACCCATTCAGCGACGAGCCGCCCGTCGGACCACCCAGCGCCAGCCGGTGCAGCCGGTGCTGCTGACGTCGGGAACCAGGGTCCTGAGGGGGACCATGATCAGTAAGTCCGTGGTCCGTATGACGGCCGCTTTCTCGGTCGGCCACGCCGACTCGTTGACCTGGAACCTGCCCCGCCCCACGTCACTCACCTTGAACGGATACCGACAGACGGTTCAATCGGTACACTTCCGATTCACCGTGAAACCCGCCTCCTCGACCGATCTGATGATCGACGGACATCCGGTTCGTCAGTTCCACTGGGACAACCCACCGGCAGAAACAGTGATCAACGTCGTCGAAAAACTGCATGTGACGACCGAGTCGAGCCTCTCTCCATTTGCAAGTCGTGCTCCCTATCCGGTGACCAGGGTTGCACCGGACGCGCAGCCGTATCTAGCCATCACACCGCTTGTGCAGCTATCGCCTTCGGCACGGCATTTCGTTGCTTCTCTGGCATCTGGCAAGAGGCGTGAACAGCGGGTGGTCGAGTCCGTCGCTAACTGGGTGGCTTCGAACGTCCACTTCGCGTATGGAGTAGCGTCTCCGGCCTACAGCGCCACCTCTGTATGGAGCTCGCATGCGGCTACCTGCCGTGGCTATGCCGATCTGATGGCGGGGATGCTGCGATCGCTCGGCATACCGACTCAGGTCGTTTTCGGGCTGGTCGCCGGCAAGCCCATCAACCTGGGGATTGCGGGTTCCGGCCGGACGATGGGATGGGGTGTCGGCAGTGGCACGGGGGAGATGCATGCCTGGCTCAACGTCTACTTTCCGGATGTCGGGTGGGTGCCACTCGATCCGCAGCTCGAAAAGTTCTTTATCGACACCCGGCATGTCGCCTTCGAGACCAACATAGACGCCGGGGCACCGGGCATGGGCACTTTCACGGCGCAGGCTTCAGGCGCCGCGAGCGCCACCGGGCGCACGCTGAGTAACGGATACATTGCGATTGCGCCGGCGGACGGTATCAGCAGCCAGGTCGGCATACAGATCAGCGATGCCTTCCATGTACAGTACGACGGAAGCCGCCCGGATGTGAAGCACGTGCTGCTCTTCTCGCGCTAAAGCGAAAGACCCCGACCCCTCAGAAGAGGAGCCGGGGTCTCGCTATGACCGCGGAGAGGTG
>DAINCT010000108.1:0-4460 GCA_036732245.1 Chloroflexota bacterium
TCGCCACCATTCCCGCGAAGTCATCGGGGGGGTAACGACGCTCCATTCGCTGAAGCACGCTCGCACTCCCGGCCTGCAGGGGAACGTGCAGGTGTCGACAGAGCCGCGGGTTTTGCCAGAGACTGAGCCAGGCCGGGTCGAAGTCGCCCGGCTCCAGCGAACTTACGCGGACGCGCGGCACGTCGGTGTCGTCCAGAACCCGCTCGAGGAGTCCACCGAGGTCGGGAAGTCCCGGAGAGTCCTCCCCGTAGCTCCCCAGATCGACTCCCGTTATGACAACCTCCGAATGTCCGGCCCGCGCCAGGGCCTGTACACGGCGCACCACCTGGTCCGGCGGTACGCTACGCGAACGGCCACGAGCACGGGGAATAATGCAGTAGGTGCAGTGCGAGTCGCAGCCGTCCTGTGCCTTAACCATGGCGCGACTTCGCTCCTGGCCGCCCGAGGTATCCAGGTACTTCTCCTGGTCGGAAAAGTACGGAGCGGCTGGGGGGACGGCCTGCAAGCGTCCCACCACGAGAGGGAGGAGTCGATCTTTATCTCGATTGCGCACCACCATGGTCAGGTCACCGGCGAGCGCGTCGCCCACAATACTCGCGTAGCACCCGGTGGCCACGACGAGTGCCTCGGGGTTGAGCCGGCGTGCCTGGTTCAGCATCTGCCGCGACTTCTTATCGGCCACATGGGTCACCGTACAGGTGTTGACCACGTAGACGTCTGCCGACTCCTCAAACGACACGCATTGGTGTCCCGCTGCCGCGAATTGGCGAGCCATGGTGTCGGATTCACTTTGATTCACTTTGCAACCGAGGGTGGTGAAGGCGACGCGCAGGACAGATGGTTGTGTCATGGCATGTTATGGGCCGAGACGGTTGACGTCACGCGGAAAAAGGGTCGTCTCACGAAGATTCTCGGCGCCGACCAGACGCATCATCAAGCGTTCTGAGCCGATCGCGAAACCGCCCTCCGGCGGCATTCCATATTTGAAAGCTTGCAGATATCCGGCAAACGACTCGGGGTTCATACCGCGCTGCTCCATGATCTGCAGGAGCTGATCGTACCGGTGTACGCGCTGGCTCCCGCTGACCAATTCCTGTCCCTGGAAAATCAGGTCGAAACTCAGCGAGTGCTCCTCGTCCTCGGGATCCGGCAGGGTGTAGAAGGCTCGCTTGGACGTGGGATAGTGCGTGACGAACACGAAATCGGTATTGAACTCCTCAGACGCCCACTGGCCGATCCAGCGCTCATCCTGGGGAGATAGATCGAGGTCGCTGGACCGATCCTCGCCGTAGCGCTCGAAAATCATTCGCTGCGCGTCCCGAAACTTGATTCGCGGCACCTCGCCAAAGCGCGGCACGCTCATGCCGGCCAATTCGGCATCTCGCGGGTGACGGACCATGGCCGTGCGTACCATGTGTTCGAGCAACTCGATCAGCAGATCCATGATTTCATGGAAGCTTTCGATGAAGCCTACTTCTACGTCGAGACTGTTGTACTCGTTGAGATGACGCACGGTATAGTGCTCTTCGGCTCGGAACGCGGGACCAACCTCGAAGACGCGCTCGAAGACGCCGACCATGATCTGCTTGTAGAGTTGCGGGCTCTGTGCCAGGAAAGCCGAGCGGCCGAAGTAGTCGAGTTGAAACACGTTGGCTCCGCCTTCGGTCGCGGCGCCGACCAGGGTCGGAGTGTGAATCTCCACGAAGTCTCGACGGTCCAGATAGTCACGAAAGCCGAATAGCAAGTCGCTGTACAGCCGGAAGGTAGCTTGTCGAGACGGATACCGCAGACCTACCGGCGCATTGTTGAGAAAAACATCGAGCGTCGGCTTGAGTTTCCTCTTATTGAGCTCGAACGGCAGAACATCAGTAACCGGCGAAATGACTTCAACTTGAGCATGTCGGATCTCCACTCCATACGATGCCCGGGGTTCCTCTTCAACGGTTCCGTACACCGCCACCACCGACTCGACCTGGAGTCCGTCCAGCGGCGCCACGTCCTCGGGCTCGAGCACCACTTGGGCCATGCCCGACCGGTCGCGCACCACGAGGAAGTTAACCGCGCCGAACTTGCGTATGGCATGGATCCACCCTTCGATGCGTACCTGTTCGCCCGTATGGCGCGCCAGGTCGCTCGCCAGAATCCGTTGGGCTGTTCCTGCTTCGACCACAGTCATTTAGTACGCCGTTTCCCATTGGGCGGGCTCTTCGGCGTCGTGCTCCGCGTGGACAGGACTCATCTCCGCCTCCAAATTGTCGAGATACTTGTCGGCCGTCAGCGCGGCGATGGAGCCGTCAGCTGCAGCGGTCACAACCTGCTTGAGCGGGTTCTTTCGAACGTCGCCCGCCACGTACACGCCCGGGCAGCCGGTCGCCATCGTTTCATCGACTTGAATGAAGCCATTCTCGTCCACCTCGATGCCATCGCCAAACATACCGGTATTCGGGGTATTCCCGATGTAGACGAATAGGCCCCCGAGCGGCAGATCGAACACTTCCTCGGTTTTGAGATCCCGCAGGGTGACGGATTGGACCCCGCCGTCGCCGTTCACCGTTTCGACCACCGTGCTCGTTAAAAAATCGACCTTGGGATTGCTTCGAGCCCGATCGACCAGCAGCTTTTGGGCGCGGAACTCATCCCGGCGGTGAATAATGGTGACCTTTGACGCGTATTTTGTGAGATACAGTCCCTCATCGAAGGCGGCATCGCCGCCGCCCACCACTGCCACGGGCCGATCGCGAAAGAACGGGCCATCACACACGGCACAGTACGAGACGCCCTGACCCCGCAGCGCGTCCTCCCCCGGCACCCCAAGTGTGCGTGGAGCAGCCCCTGTAGCGATGATGACCGCTCGACCCCGAATCGTCTTGCCGTCGGATGTGCGCACTTCTTTCGGTGTTTTTTTCAAAGCGACCTCAACCACCTCATCGCCGATACTCACTTCGGCGCCAAATTTCTGCGCGTGTTGCATCATCATGAGCGACAGCTCCGGACCGGTCGTCATCTCGATTCCGGGGTAGTCCTCGACCTCTGACGTCGTCGCGATCTGGCCACCCGGCATCTCACGCTCAAGTACCAGCGTGGAACGCATGGCGCGCGCACTATACAGTGCGGCCGCGAGACCGGCCGGGCCGCCCCCGATGATGAGCACGTCCCAAATTGTGTCACCGTTACTGCGTTCCATCAATACACATCTTCTCAGTAAGTAGCCCGACACCCGGCCGGCGGATCTTAAAAGCGAATGTCCCGATTCCCGCGATCACGCTTCGAGGCTCGCCGCGGATTACCACGCTTGACGGTCGAGAGAGTTGGAGAGTCGAGGTTATCTTGTTCCGGTACTGCTTTTCGGGGCCGCCCGGGGATCTGATCCAGCAGATTTCCTGATGCGCTGACCTCGCACCCTTCGGCCCGGCAACGTTCGCGCACCTCCACATCGTTTGACACCACGACCACGCGGCCGGTCTGGGCCAGCACGCCGGCCTGTTCCACGATGACGTCGTCAGCCGTTTGTCCGCGTGCGGAGTACATAGTGTCGATGCGGCCCACTCGGTGGCTGTGAATGTGTCCCCGCGTGCCACCTCGCCCGTCGAACACGACCAGAATGCGATCGTTTGAGAGACGTGGCGAGCTGGCCAGCGTCCGGACCAGCACATCACGCGCGGTCTGCAGACTTACCTGCTCGAGGGACTGCAGGCGCGGGTCGGCTCGGATTACGTTATATCCGTCAATGATGATCTGCCGCACTGTGCCTCACCTCAATCGCTTCCCGTCTGGGACAGCCCTGTCGCGCTCGCGTTATGAACAAATGGCGACTGGGCCGAAGTGCGCCCAATCGCCATCGTGTGCCGTTGGTGGGCGATACTGGACTTGAACCAGTGACCTCTGCGATGTCAACGCAGCGCTCTAGCCGCCTGAGCTAATCGCCCTTGCCCGTGTGATTATATGTAGGACATCGGGAAGGGGTCAACGCATGTCGCGGTCGCCGGAGCCGTCTCGGGAAGAACTTGAGGCAAACCCTGATGCAGGGCTGACGTTTAAAGAGTGGGCGGAGAGCCGTGCCACGCTGCTCGTGGCCGTGGGCATGCTGGTGATGCTGCTGGCAGTTCTCGTTGTGGTCAGCGTGCTGCACCCCCGATGAGATCGAACAAAGGAAGAGGTGTATGACAACCGAGTATCAGCCGATCGTTCGACCCGACTTCGATGCAGCGCGCGTCAAAGGGGCGATGTCCGAAATGATCGGAGCGGTGGGGGAGGACCTGGAGCGAGAAGGCTTGCGGGAGACTCCTGACCGCGTGGCGCGAATGTACGAGGAGATCTTTGCTGGTTTGCATCAGGATCCCATCGCGGTGTTGCAGACCGGCTTCGACGAGGGCTACGACGAGATGGTCGTGGCGCGTGATATCTCGTTCTTCAGCATGTGCGAACACCATTTCTTGCCCTTTTTTGGCACGGTGCACATC
>DAINCT010000108.1:4470-8686 GCA_036732245.1 Chloroflexota bacterium
TCGGATATATTCCCACCGGCCGGATCGTCGGCATCAGCAAGCTGGCGCGCGTCGCGGATATACTTTCGCGCCGCCCGCAGGTACAGGAGCGCCTCACCGCACAGATCGCCGACTCCCTGGTCGAAGGACTCGAGCCGATGGGCGTGGGAGTCGTGGTGGAAGCAGAGCACCTGTGCATGATGATGCGTGGCGTGCGGAAGTCAGGCAGCAAGATCGTGACGAGCGTGAACCGGGGGGTATTTCGAACGGACCCTCGCACGCGCGGTGAGTTCCTCAGCCTCACCGGCTTTGTGGGACGTTGAGCGGAGAGATTGGCAGAGGTTCGGGGCACAGGTTATCTGTACCGAACCCTCCGTCATCCGGTTGCGTGTCTCGCTGGTCGGTGCCTACACTGAGGTGTTTCACGGGCGGGTGTAACTCAGCGGTAGAGTGTCTGCTTCCCAAGCAGAAAGTCGTGGGTTCGAATCCCATCACCCGCTCCATTTTCATGGTGCGGGTGCGACGGACATGCAGCTGATTTTCGAACGCGGGGATCGAGACCTCCCGGCCGGACATGCGCTCATCTATTTCCGTGATGAGAATGATGCGGTCGTCGCTACTTATGTGAGCGTACCCCCCATCAAGTTCGACCTCACCAGCTACCTCCCCGGTTTCATGACTGGAGCAATGCAGGGCATGGATCTCGGTAACGCTATGGTGGCGGCGCCGATGCCCCCCATCCCCGAGCAGGTTCCGAGTGCGGAGTATTTACAAGCACTGGCCGAACGTCGACACGACGATCTGGTTTTTGCGGGCGCAGTTAATCGTTCCAATCCGATGCAGGTCGCAGCAGAGACCTCCGAAGCGGCCCATGAATATGCGGATCTGTATGTGGGCTCGCAGCTGCCCGAAGAAGATGTGGTCCCGCAGGCAAGCTCGCTCGAGGACCCCGACGTCTCGCGTTACCAGGGGCTGTCGGAGCAAGACAAGCTCAACGAACTGTCAATGCTGACGGGTCGCTTGCGGGATTCGATTCAGCGCGGCGCCGCCGACCCGGAGATCGAGCAACAGATGCGGGCCCTGGCTCAAACCCTGCCGCAGAAGTATCGCGTGAACGAGGTGCTTACCGCGGCCAGTCTGCCCGGCGGGCGCGGCCAGCGGCTGGCACAACTCCATCTGGAGCGCTGTTACAAGCTCTATAACGAGGACTATCTCGATCTTGAACGCATCGACCGTGAGATCGACGCTGTTGGAGGTTGAGCTTCCCAGTGGTGTCCTGACGCTCGATCACGTTCGGGTCATGGGAATCCTCAATACAACCCCGGACTCTTTCTCAGATGGGGGAAGATACCAGACGGTCGACGACGCAGTGGGCCGCGCGTCGGAACTCGTGGCCGAGGGAGCCGACGTCATCGACATTGGGGGTGAGAAAGCGGGCCCCGGGGTTGCCGTTACGGTCCAGGAAGAGTTGCGGCGGGTGATTCCGGTGGTCGAGGCGGTGAGGCGAGAGGTTGCGATTCCCCTCTCAGTCGACACGTTTAAGCCGGCGGTGGCACGAGCGGCAGTCGAAGCAGGGGTCGACATCATTAACAGCATCAGTGGGTTCGACGACCCCGAGTTGCGGGGAGTCGCACGCGATACCGGCGCGGCAATCGTGGTCATGCACATCAAGGGCACACCTCGCGTCGCCAACCCCAATCCGGTTTATCACGATGTCACGGGCGAGGTTCGAGGATTTCTCGAGGAGAGAGTCGCGACCTGCATCCAGGAGGGAATTCCCGCCAAGCGCATCATCATCGATCCGGGACCGGACTTCGGCAAGACCACCGACCAGAGTGTGACAGTGATGCGGGAGCTTGGGAGGTTGACGGAGTTGCCATATCCCGTCCTTCTGGCCGCCTCGCGCAAGCGGTTCATAGGGGATGTACTCGGCACCACTGTCGACGAACGCCTGGAAGGATCTTTGGCGCTGGTGGCGTGGGGGGTGTTGCAGGGCGTGAAGCTGCTGCGGGTGCACGATGTACAGGCTTCGAAACGCGTGGCCGTGATGACGGAAGCGGTCATGCACCCCGACGAGGTCGAGGCTCTGGGATGAGTGAGCGCCGGCCCATTCGCATCATGCCTCCCGATCTGGCGCTGAAGATCGCGGCGGGTGAGGTCGTAGAGCGACCCGCATCGGCGGTCAAGGAACTGCTCGATAACGCCGTCGACGCCGGAGCCAGTCAGATCTCGATCGAGGTTCAGGAAGCCGGGCTGAAGTTGATCCGGGTGACTGACGATGGCGAAGGCATCGCGACGGAGGATCTGGATTTGGCATTCACGTCGCACGCTACGAGCAAGATCGTCGATCTGGAGGACCTCGAGCACCTGGCTACCCTGGGATTTCGAGGAGAGGCATTGCCCTCTATAGCAGCCGTGGCACGGGTCGACGTGCAGACGAGCACGCAGGATGCAGCGCACGGGGTACGGTTTGCGGTCGAGTTCGGAGAGACGCGGAACGTCGCCGCCTGCGCTTCTCCCCGTGGTGTTCGGATTACTGTGTCCGATCTGTTCGGCAACGTGCCGGCGAGACGGAAATTTGTCCGTTCATTGCGCGCCGAGGGCGGTCAGATTCAGTCCACGGTTATGCAGTACGCGCTGTCGCAGCCTACCGTGAGATTCACACTTTCCATCGATGGAAGGGTGACATTTCGCAGTCCGGGTACCGGCGTGCTGGCGGACGCCGTGGCCGCGGTGTTCGGACCGGAACTTCTGGTCGACATGATCCCGGTCCAGTCGGAAGAGAAGGGCATCGGAGTGTCCGGTCTCTGCAGCAAGCCGGCTCTTACCAAGGCTAATCGAAGCGGGTTAAGTGTCTTCGTGAATGGCAGAACGATTCAGAATCGTAGCCTTCTCTTCGCTCTCGAGGAAGCCTATTCCGGCTTCCTGATGCAGGGGCGTCACCCGGTTGCCGCGATCCATCTGACTGTGCCGCCCGGCGAGGTAGATGCAAACATTCACCCGGCAAAGAGCGAGGTAAGGTTCGTGCGTGACCGTGAAGTACACGGCGCACTCTACCGGGCCATCGCAAGCGCATTGCTCGAAATGCGTCTCGATACTGCGGGAGAGGACGAAGCAGTGGCGACCGACGCGTTTGAATCGATGGACGGTGCAGTGCAGCCCGACCTATTACTGCCGCGGGGCGCATCCGACGTGCCGCCCCAGCCGCAGCCCTTGATGCCCGGTTTGCCGGCCCTGCGCGTCTTCGGGCAGTCGAACAGTACCTTCATCATCGCCGAGGGACCGGCCGGGCTCTATATGATCGATCAACATGCAGCCCACGAGCGCGTCCTGTATGACCTTCTGGACGAGCAGCTGTCCGGTGGTACCGTGCAGTCGCAGGCCATGCTCGAGCCGATTTCCCTTTCCCTCACTCCGGATCAAATGCTCGCCCTGGACGATAACAGGGAGTTACTGGCAGAGGCCGGTTTCTCCATTGAGCCGTTCGGCACGGACGCGTGTCTCGTACGGGCGATTCCGGCGCTGGCCGGCAGGGGCGGACCGGCCGACCTCGTGCATGAAGTGCTCAACGAGCTTCAGACCGCACCTGAACCCGCCTCTGCCCGGGAGCGCGCGCTCGCCGCGATGGCGTGTAAAGCGGCTGTTAAAGCCGGCGCCACGCTGGATGTCCACGAGATGCGGGAGCTGGTGGCGCAACTCGAGCGCACGCTGCGTCCCGCGACCTGTCCCCACGGTCGTCCCACCATGATCCACCTCAGCCACACGCAACTGGAGCGAGAGTTCGGCCGAAGATAATCGCTTTACGTCAAGTAGACGGCGGTGGTATACTTCGTCGGCCCCGCACTCGTGGGGCTTACTTCCTGTTCTGGGCTAGATTTCCATGATGTCCCAGGACTTTACCCGAGGGAAGGAGGGCCCTTGAATCCGTACGAAATGACCTTTATTATCAGGCCCGACCGCGACGAGGACGGCACACGAGCCGTGGCCGAAGCGGTCACCGGGCGGATCTCCGCCGCGGGCGGCGAGATCATCGCCGCTATCCCGTGGAATCCACCCAGGCGCCGGATGGCGTATCCGATCAAGGACTTCGGCGATGGATTTTACGTCACCACCGTGTTCCGGGTCGATCCGACCGCGCTTGGGCCGATCGAAAACGCGTTGAAACTCAATGAGAACATTTTGCGGTTCTTGATCGTTCAAGCGACCGATCTGAACATCAAACAGGCGCAGCAGCGGC
>DAINCT010000108.1:8696-9986 GCA_036732245.1 Chloroflexota bacterium
AACAACAACAGGCCGCGGCCCAGGCGCCCGCGCCGCAACAACCACCCGCGGGTGCAACGCCGCAGAACACGGTGCCACTCGCGCCACAGGAGACTCCGGCCGGCGTGACCGAAGACCTTGAACCGATACCGGAGGCAGCTACCGTCGCGCCACCCGAGATCGAAGTCGAGCCGGTGATCGGAACCGAGGCGGCTGATGCAGCCTCGATCGCCCCAGAGCCGGCCGAGAACGTCTCCGAGCCCGCCGCCGAACCTGTAGCCGAGCCCGCCGAAGCCGCACGTGTGACCGAGCCTGCCACGGCCGGCACATCCACAGAACCACAGGAGTAAACGAGAATGGCTGGTCTCAACAAGGTCATGATCATCGGGAACCTTGGTCGCGATCCCGAGATGCGGTACACGCCGAGCGGCTCGCCTGTCACGAGCTTTAGCGTGGCCGTCACTCGTAAGTGGAATTCACGCGACGGGGAGTCTAAGGAAGAAACCGAGTGGTTCAATGTGAACTGCTGGGACAAGCTGGCGGAGATCGCGAATCAGTATCTGACCAAGGGCAAGCAGGTCTACATCGAAGGACGTCTGCGCACGCATTCCTGGGACGACAAACAAACCGGCGAGAAAAAGTACCGCACCGAAGTAGTCGCAACCGACATGACCATGCTCGGTCAGCGCGGTGATTCAAGCGGAGACATCGGAAACGGGAACGACCGGGGTCCGGTTGCCGCGGGAGACTCTTCCGAATTCGACAATATGCCGTTCTAGGCATCGCCCACACTGGAGGAAACATTGGAGAGAAATTCGTCAGGCGATAACCGAGGTCCCCGTCCGGGCGGACCTCCGGGTGGCGCCCGGCCACGCCGGGACTATCGCAGCTTTAATCGACGGAAGGTCTGCGCGTTTTGCGTCGACCACATCACCGAGATCGACTACAAGGATCTCGGGCGCCTTAGGCGTTACATCTCGGACCGGGGCAAAATTGAGCCGCGCCGCAAAACTGGCACCTGTGCCAAGCACCAGCGGCGTCTCACCATCGCGCTCAAACGGGCGCGGGTGCTTGCGCTCTTGCCCTACACCCCGACCCAGGCAAACCGCATCGGCATGTAACCCGTTCCAGATTCACCCCATGCAGGAGCAATAGGTTTTTGGACACGCAACCGGAGAAAATCGCTCGTAGAAAGCGGAAGACCCCGCAACGCCGCGTTCCCTCGGTCATCGAGCAGCGAGAACGCAAGCCGATTGTTTTTGGATGGGGAGCGGAACTGACCCATCGGGAGCGCGAAGCGGTCAAAGAACG
>DAINCT010000109.1:0-9863 GCA_036732245.1 Chloroflexota bacterium
TGCGGGCCTGGGCGGTGAACGGCCTCCCAGTGCATTGAATTTCGATGAGGTAATACGCCGGAGGTGACGTTCCTCGGCAGGGAATGTCGTCGGGCTCAGACGGACGGTGAATGGCAGGCGCAGCGATCCGGAGAAGTGCGCAGTGGAGACGAGGGCTGGTGCGGAGATCCGGAACATTGCGCGGTGGAGACGAGGGCAGGCGCGGGGGCCTGCCCCTACGACGACTTCCCTCGTTGGCTTACAGTGGCGGTTCGCCCGGGGATTCGACGCGCTACGGGCCGGAGCGCGAGTTAGGTCGCGGCGACGCCTTTGCGGCTGGCAAGGGCGGTAGCCATACGGTCGATTGCCAGGTTGAGGTTGTCGAGGGAGTTGGCGTAGGAAAGGCGAATGTAGCCCTCGCCGTTCGCGCCGAATGAGGTTCCGGAGAGTACCGCGACGCCGGCTTCGTACAGGAAGTAGTCGGCTGCCTCGCGCGACTTCATGCCGGTACCTTCGATATTCGCAAACGCATAGAACGCTCCCTGCGGCATGCTACAACGGACGCCGTCCAATGCGTTGAGCCCTGTGACAACGACATCACGTCGGGCGCGGAACTGCTCGACCATTTCGGTGACCGAGTCCTGCGGTCCTTCCAGGGCCTCCAGTCCGGCCAACTGCGTGAAGGCGGCATTACACGAGTTGCAATTTGTGGCGAGTCGGGCGATCTGCGGCGCGAGCCAGTCCGGCATGACGCCGTAGCCGAGACGCCAACCGGTCATGGCGTACGTCTTGGAGAAACCGTCGAGCACACAGGTTCGCTCGGACATACCGGGCAACGTGGCGAGGCTCGTGAAGGAACCTTCGTACTGCATCCGGGAATAAATCTCGTCGCTCAGAACGAAAACGTCGTGCCGGATTGCAGCTTCCGCGATGCGTTGCAAGTCGTCGTCACTCACCGTGCAACCGACAGGATTCGAGGGCGTATTTACGATGATGAGCTTGGTGCGCGGACCCGCCTGGTGTACGAGCGAGTCGACGTCCCATTGGAACCGTCCGTCGCGTTCGATAAATCCAATGGGACGACGGGTCGCACCGCAGAAAGCAACCATCGATTCGTAGATCGGGAATCCCGGATCGGGATATATGACTTCATCGCCGTCTTCCAGCAGTGCCAACATCAGATAGAACATGATCGGCTTCCCGCCCGGTGTTACGACCACGTTATCGGGTGACGCGGCAAGGCCCTTACGTTTCGACTGGTCCTCGGCAATGGCCCGTCTGAGCGGTTCGATACCGGCGGACGGAGTGTAGTGCGTAGCGCCGGCCTGAAGAGCCTCCACGCCGGCCGCGACCACGTTCACGGGGGTGTCGAAGTCCGGCTCGCCGATCTCGAGATGGATGATATTCCTGCCTTCGCGCTCGAGCGCTTTGGCGCGTGCCAGGACCTCGAACGCTGTTTCGGTGCCGAGTCGCTCCATGCGCGCAGCAAGCTTCATAGTCGTCTCCCAGAACAGGCTGAAAATCCCCGGATCGTTGCCCATTTGCAGTATATCCTTGAGGATGATTCAAGAAATCGATGTTGGGAGAGTTCGCCGATGTCGCCGCGTTCTCGCCATCCTTCCGGTCCTCATGTGCGCGGTTATGTTGCTGGCCGGCTGCGACGTGCTGGCTGCCCCGTCTCCCACCCCAGTGCCCTCGCCGGCTCCGACGATCACCCCGACATCTGAAGTGACCTTCCAGGTAGCGGTGACGCCGGTGGTGCGGCACGCGCATCAGCGCCCCACGGCAACTGCCCAACCGACGCGCTTTGTGGCGCCGCGCGGTCCGTATATCGTGCTGCAGCCCGACTCGGGACCGCCGGTCGATCGAACGATCTCCGTGGAGGGGGAGCATTTTCCGCGCGACGTCGCGGTGACGATCCTGTGGGGGCTGACCGGCCGTTTGACACCGCTGTCGACGACAGGTTACTCGGATGGCCATGGTGGCATGCGCACCTCCCTTTCCGTGCCGGCTTCCGCTCCCGGGATATACCGAGTGCTGGCGGAAGTACAGGGCGTGCCTTTCGCACGAGCCACCTATAACATTGTCTCGCTGGCATCCCTGGCGACGAGCGTGGCGCCGACCGCGGGTGGGGGCACCCTATCGATCTCCGGCAAGAGATTTGTGCCGGGCTTCCAGCTCACATTGATCGCATATTCGACCGTGGGAGGACGGAAACCGATCGTGCTGGGAAACGTGCAGGTGGACTCGCGAGGGCGGTTTTCGTTTACCCGTCCGGTGGACGATCTGGAACCCGGCCAGTATGTGTTGCGCGCGTGGTCTGCCAGCAGCGTGGCAGCCGAGATGGCGCAGACTTTCTTTGAGGTGGTGGTGTAGTGTTGCCGCCGATCGAGCTGCAGGAGCCGCTGATTTCTGCCGACCAGATCCAGGCGCGGGTCACTTCGCTGGCAGAGGAAATCCGGGCGGATTACGCTCAGGCCACCCTCCCGCTTTCCGTCATCGTGGTGCTAAAAGGAGCGTGCTTTTTCGCGATCGATCTGCTCAAGCGGCTTGACCTGCCCTGTCGCATGGATTTTCTACAGGCGTCCTCCTACAGTGGGACCGGCTCCACGGGCGAGGTCCGACTCCACAGTGACATCACCCTGCCCGTAGCGGGCACGGATGTCCTGCTGATCGAGGACATCGTGGACACCGGGCTCACCGCCTCGTGGCTTGCTCAACATCTCGCGAGCCATCGGCCCGCCTCGGTGCGGCTGTGCACGTTGCTCGACAAACCCTCGGCACGGCGCATCGAGGTTACGATCGACTACACGGGTTTCACGGTGCCGGAAGCGTTCGTGCTGGGGTATGGGCTTGACTACGACGAGGGGTATCGGAATCTCCCCGCGATCTATACCGTACCGGCTACGCGACAGTAGCCGAGGCTCGAAGCCCATCTCGCCTATATAGTGAATCGAAGGACGGAGACGGCCGCGCTGCAATCTTACTCTCCGTCTTTCGTGGGTGAGATATGCAGGAAACCACGCTCGAACTGGCGGACGACCGCGAACGGCCGAGCGCTGCCGGCATTCCGGCACGCATGCAAGCCGTGGTGAAGGGAAGCCCCGCTCCGGGCGCGCAATTGGTCGAGGTGGAGATTCCAGCGATCGGACCCGAGGACGTGTTGATACGGGTGCTGGCAGCGTCCATCTGTGGCACGGATTTGCATCTCTACGAGTGGGATGAGTGGGCTCAGGGGCGCGCACATCCACCGTTGGTATTGGGGCACGAGTTCGCGGGCGAAGTGGTTGCCGTCGGATCGGACGTGATTCGAACTCGGGTCGGCGATTATGTTGCGGCTGAGAGTCATATCAATTGCGGGCACTGTCATGAATGTCGGCACGGCCTGCAGCATATTTGCCGCAATGTGCGCATTGTCGGAGTCGACCGACCCGGAGCGTTCGCTCAATTCATCAGCATTCCAGCGCGCAATGCCTGGGAGACCGACCGGAGGTTTCCGCCCCGGATTGCCACGATCCAGGAGCCGATGGGAAACGCGGTTCACACGGCGCTTTCAGCCCCCCTCGCGGGTGCGAATGTCGTGATATTTGGCGCGGGTCCGATTGGCCTGTTCGCGGTCCCGATCGCGCGGGCCTCCGGCGCCAAAAAAGTAGTGACGGTGGAACCCAGCCAGTTCCGGCTTGATTTAGCACAACGGCTGGGCTCGGACGCGGTAGTGAACCCGGTAAGCGAAAACGTGCACCATCGGATCATGGAAGAAACTGGAGGAGAGGGTGCGGATGTCGTGCTCGAGATGTCGGGCAACGCGACTGCCATAGGGCAGAGTCTGCAGGTTCTGCGTTCCGGTGGCTTCCTTTCGCTCCTGGGGATCCCAAGTCGTCCCGTCGTGCTCGACCTGGCGGACGGTGTGATATTCAAAGGCGCAACGGTGCAAGGAATCTCGGGCCGGCGGATGTTTGAGACCTGGTATCAGACTCGCGGCTTTCTCGATTCCGGGATGGATCTCTCGGCAGTCATCACGCACGAACTGCCGCTTTCGGAGTTCCACGCGGCGTTCGAATTGGTGCGCAACGGGAAATCGGGCAAGGTCGTCATGTATCCGAACGGCTTCCCCGACGCGGCGTGATCGATATATCCCGCCAGCCACTGGAAGGTCAAGACCCACACGCAGGAATTTTGGACGTCAGTCTGCGAACAGGCCCAACTCGCTTTTCGCTCCTGACGATTCAGCAAATAAGGAGTTCCCAACATGACGACTGACGTGATGGCCTTCGCATCTGAAGAATTGGAATCGCTGCGCGCGCGAGGGCTATTTCGCACCCTACGCAAACTCGAAGGTCCGCAAGGGCCGCGAGCAACGTTCGACGGCCGTGAAGTCATCAATCTGTCTTCCAACAATTACCTGGGGCTGACGAACCACCCGAAGTTGGTCGACGCGGCGCTGCAGGCGACGCGCGAACTGGGCGTCGGCTCCGGTTCGGTGCGCACGATTGCGGGCACGATGAGCCTGCACGAAGAACTCGAACGTGCTCTGGCGGAGTTCAAGCACACCGAGGCGGCGCTCGTCTTTCAGTCCGGCTTTACCTGCAACAGTGGCATTATCCCCGTCCTGGTCGAGGCCGGCGATGCCATCTTGAGTGACGAAATGAATCATGCCAGTATCATCGACGGAATTCGTCTGACGCGTGCCGATCGCAAGATTTGGTCGCACGCCGATATGAACGCGCTGGAGAGGGCGCTGCAAGAAACCCAGTCGGCGCGACGGAGACTTGTCATCACGGACGGCGTGTTCAGCATGGACGGCGATGTGGCGCGTCTGCCCGAGATCGTGGATCTGGCGGAGCGTTACGATGCCATTGTTTACGTGGACGATGCCCACGCATCGGGTGTTTTCGGCAAGGCCGGTCGGGGGACAGTGGATCACTTCGGTCTACATGGTCGCGTTCATGTCCAGGTGGGAACGCTTTCGAAGGCGATCGGAGTACTAGGTGGATACGTGGCGTGCGGCCAGGGTCTGCGAGATCTGCTGATTCATCGTGGGCGGCCATTCCTGTTCAGCACGTCACATCCCCCGGCCGTCACCGCGGCGTGCCTAGCCGCCTTGCGAGTGCTGCAGGATGAGCCGGACCTCATCAGCCGCCTGTGGGATAACACCAGGTACTTCAAAGCCGGGCTAGCTCGGCTGGGTTTGAATACGGGAGCAAGCCAGAGCCCGATCACACCGGTGATTGCCGGCGAGGGGCGCACTGCAATGCAATTGAGTGACCGGCTGTTCGCGGCAGGCATTTTCGCGCAGGGAATCGGCTACCCGACGGTGCCGGACGAGAAGTCGAGAGTTCGAACGATCGTGACCGCCACGCATACGCGAGCGGATCTGGATGAAGCGCTCGAAGCCTTCGAATCGGTGGGAGAAGAACTTGGATTGACACAGGGTACGGCGTCCACCGGGCGCGGGTCGTGAGCATGGAAGTTCGTACCGCACCTAGTGTCCATGAGCTGGATCCCAAGACGGTCATTGTGATCTTCGTGTTCGAGGGCGAGGAGGTCACGCCCGAGAGCCTGATTCCCGAAGCAAGCCGATTGGTGGGGTTGGCCGCTTCGGAAGGCTTGCGCAGCGCCGAGTATGACACGACGCTGCTGCGCTCGGAAAGCGGAGCCCCGACCCTCCTGCTGGTCGGGGCGGGAGAACGTGAAGGGTTCGAACCGCTCAAGCTGATGCTCGTATCCGCGGCTGCGGCTCGATATGCCGTCGAACGAAACTTTCGAGATGTCGCCTACGTGGATCCGCACACCGATTGCGTCGATGTCTCGGCGAGAGCGATCGTGGAGGGGGCGATCAGGGGAAGCTATTATCCGGGCGTAATGAAGACTCGGGCGCAACGGCCCCAGGGTCTCGACGCCCTGACGCTGGTAATCGACGAGACGGACGCAGACGCAGCACAGGCAGGGCTGGAGCTCGGCACAATTGTGGGCGAGAGCGCCTGCATTGCGCGGGACTTCGTCAATCTTCCACCGAACGAGTTGACGCCGTCGGCTTTCGCAGAGCGAGCCCGGGTGCTGGGTGAAGAGGCCGGATTGCAAGTCGAGATCCTGGATGGTGAGGCCATGCAGGATCTTGGCATGGGAGCTCTCCTGGGAGTGGCGGCCGGGAGCCGGCAGCCCCCACGCTTGATCGTGCTCCGGTACGGGGACTCAGCTGCAGCGATCAAGCTCGCCGTCGTAGGCAAGGGGATTACGTTCGACAGCGGAGGTCTATCCATCAAGACGGCGCAGGGCATGGAGACGATGAAGGGTGACATGGGCGGCGGGGCCGCGATTCTCGGAGGGATGCTGGCGGTGGCTCGTCTGGCTCCCGCCGGCGTGTCCATCACCGGCTACATCGGAGCGACTGAGAACATGCCCGGCAGCAATGCCATGCGCCCGGGTGACATTCTCACGGCCTTCAACGGCGAGACGATCGAGGTGTTGAATACCGATGCCGAGGGTCGTCTCGTGCTGGCGGATCTTCTGGCGTACGCCGAGAGCCGGGGCGCGACGCACATCGTGGATTTCGCCACTCTCACCGGCGGTGCGGTTGTGTCGTTGGGAAGTGCCGCGAGTCTGGCATCGGGCCGGTCGCAGGACTGGGTCAACGCAGTCGTGGATGCTGCCGCCGCCGGATTCGAGCGGGTGTGGCCGATGCCCCTCTATCCAGAGTATCGAGCAGCAATGAACAGCGATTTCGCCGATATCAAGAATAGCGGTGGGCGAAATGCGTCCGCCTTGACGGCCACGGCCTTTCTAAGCGACTTCGTCTCTTTCGTGCCCTGGGCGCATGTGGACATCGCCGGCACGTCTTTCCTGGATGAGGCGAAACCGTACGCGGCACGCGGCGGTACCGGGGTAGGGGTCGCGACCATCGTGAGCCTGGTACGGCAATTGACAAGCGACGCGACAACATCCGACCTAGAAGGGAGCAATCATGACTGAGGACCCGAACTCGTACGAAAAGGGAGAGTTGGTGCCGTCCGCCGGCACCTATCGATGCACGGAGTGCGGGGAGATCTGGACCACATATGAAACCGGTGTGCGTTTCCCCCCCTGCGACGTGAGCAAGACCGGGCACGCCCGTTGGGTTCGAGTCGATAGTCAGACGCACCAACCGGTGTAGACGACTGCCTACATCGGTGCCGGGAGTGGAGACAACAGGCCCTGTGCGGCCAGGATCTCCTGGATGACTTCGGCTTCCTGCTCGTGAGCCAGGGCTGATTGCAGCGCCTGCTTGGCGGATGGTGCCCGAGTTCGAAGACCGATCTGACCGACGGCCCATGCGGCATGACCGCGGACGATTGGATGATCGTCTGAGCAGAGTGCCTCCGCCAGATCGCAGATGCAAGCTTCGTCGCCGACATTGCCGAGTGCGACGGCGGCATTGCGACGCAGCATCCAGACCTTGGCACGTTTGACAGCTGTCCCGCGGAAGGCCTCGAGATACTCGTCATGCGTCAAACGAAGGAGCCGGCGAAGATCCAATACCTGACGAACGCCGCGTCGAAATAATGGGTGGGACATCGTCGTCGCCTCGATTTCCGACGTCATCGTCGCCTCTCCCACATCGTTAGCAGCCGGAGCATGCGCCACCAGTTGTCGCACGTCCGCGGTCCAGGCGCGTCGTTCGTCGCTCGACTTCAGGTATGGGGCCATGGTCGGGGGACAGACATCCTGACAAATGTCGCAGCCGAATACCCAGCTTCCGATGGCCGAGCGCAACTCCACCGGGATGGAGGCACGATGTTCGATGGTGAGGTACGAGATGCAGCGGTTGGCATCGATGCTGTAGTCGGGTCCGAGCGCGCCGGTTGGGCAAGCCACCATGCAGAGCCGACAGGTACCGCAATCGCGCTGCAAGGGTTCATCGGCCGGCAGCTCGAGGGAGGTGATTATCTCTCCCAACAGCACAAACGAGCCGTACTCTTCCGTCAGAATATTCGTGTTCTTCCCGTACCAGCCGAGACCCGAGCGGGCAGCCAGTGCCTTGTCCATCATGGGCCCGGTGTCGACATACCACCTGTATTCCGCGCCAAACTCGGCTCGCAGGGACGTGGCGAACCGCTCCAGGCGCTCGCCGATCGCCGTGTGATAATCGTCTCCCCAGGCATAACGGGCAACCTGGCCCGTCATTGCTTGCTGCGGGTTACGGTGGCCTGCCCAGTACGCCATACCGACGCAGATCACCGAACTGGCCCCGCATAGCGCCGCCGAGGGCTCCGCTGAGCGGTGAGCGCGTTCGGGCGTGATCCACGACATGGACCCGTGGCGGCGGTCCGCTACCCACGCGAGGTAGCGGGCTCGTTCTTCATGGAGAGGCGACGCGGATGTTATGCGACAGAGATCGAAGCCGGCAGCGCGCCCGAGTTGTTTGACGCGCGCGGCGACCGCGGGCCCTGCCATGCCGGGGAATTCCTCGTCAGGAGTCGGCTGAAACGACGGGAGCTCCGTCTCGCCGCAGGAGGTCAGCGAGCTGTCCGGCATTGCGCACCCCATAGTCGGCGTAGCAGTTGTTCATCAGGACATGGACCTGCTGCGACTCTCGCGATAGTTCCTGGATCTTTGGCACCCACTCCGAGAGTTCGCTGTCGTCGTACAGGTATTTGAACCGCTCCTCGACTCCAACTCCCGGCTTGTCCCAGGTTTCAGCGCGTCGCCCGTGAAAGCGTACGACCGCTAAATCGGTGGTTGATTCTGCAAGGGGCGGCACACTGGCATTCGTGCCCTGCGGCTCGTCGACAGAGGTATAGGCGATTTCGTGCTCCCGCAGGAAGCGGAGGGTCTCGGCACGGTGTTTTTCGTTCATCCACGAAGGTTGCCGAAACTCCACGGCCATGGGATAGTCCGGGATGTGCTCACGTGCCCGGGCAAGGTGCTCCAGGTTGTCGCGCCCGAAAAAGTACCACTTGGGAAACTGGAGGAAGACCGCGCCGAGCTTTCCTGCGCTATGAACCGGCATCAAAGCACGGCGATACATATCCCAGATTTCGTCTACCACGCCCGACGGAAGATCCTTTGAGTACACGTTGTTTTTGCCCGCCAGGTCCTTCGAAAGGGTTTCGCGGATCGATTTTGGAAGCGCCTTGGTGGGAGTGGGGTGACCGGTGAAAAGTCGAAATGCTTTGAAATCGAACGTGAAATGATCCGGGGTCCGGTCCGCCCACAGTTCAGCGGTGCGTTCCGCCGGCAGGCTGTAATAGGTGCTGTCCACCTCCACCAAGGGAAAGCGGGACGCATAGAAACGAAGTCGATCCTCCGGCGTGGTTGCCTCGTCGGGGTACCAGTGGGCCGCCAGCAAGGTTGGATCGGTCCACGAGGCCGTGCCGGTGAGAATTTGTGCCATTAATATGGGCCCTCCGTGTGTGGTTGACTGCGCCTACTTGTGAGCCTCCGCAATCTTCTGCGCTTCGTACGGTGGCACGGGCTCGTAATTGAGCACTGTCATGGCGAACGAGCCTCGGCCCTGCGTGATGGATCGCAGGACGGTCGCATAGTGCATCATTTCCGCCATGGGCGCGTGAGCCAGCACGCGCTGGCGACCGCCTCCCAGCGGTTCCATGCCCAACACTTTCGCCCGCCGCGAATTGAGATCGCCGATGATGTCGCCCATATATGACTCAGGCACGACCACTTCCACATTCATGATGGGTTCCAACAAGACGGGACTTGCCTTCGCCACGCCCTCTTTGAACGCCAGAGTGCCGGCGATCTTGAACGCCATCTCAGAGGAGTCGACGTCATGATACTTGCCGTCGTACAGAGTCGCTCGCAGGTTGATAACCGGGTATCCGGCGATCGGTCCATGCACCAGTGCTTCCTGGATTCCTTTGTCCACGGCAGGTATGTACTGCTTGGGC
>DAINCT010000110.1:0-9843 GCA_036732245.1 Chloroflexota bacterium
GCTAAGGAAGCTCAGCCACCTAAATCGTTTGGTCATTAGCTCCTCCAATAGTCACATCTTCAGTATGTTCAGTTTGATTGTCTTGCTGTACCAGGGATCAATCGCACTACTCTCCTCCCTCCGGTACACCTCCCCTTTTTACATGCCGGGCGCAAAAAAACCGTGCCTCCGGTCGTGTATCGTTCCGAATTACCTTCCCGAGATCTGGGAACGCGCACTCGGGCTACTACTTAAAACGAACAAACGCGAACGAATGCAACTGCCGTCCTAATCGACAAAACCCTCCCCGCGACATGCGTCCGCCCAAGCGGGGACGCACACGCGTAGTTATAGAAGCTTCGTGCACCTACTGTCAAAGTCGTACAGCGAAAGGCGATTGTAACCGGCGTTTTGTTCATCGATCCGTCACTACCTGTCGGCGACTCGAGGTTGGGTTCAACCGGTCCAGGACTGGTAGTGTCAATACGGACCTCCACTGCTTCCAGTGGGTTCAGAGGAGAGACCGATGACGAACATCGAGTCGGAGCCGACCGTGAGAACTGAAACGGTATTTTGTGGGAAGCTCATCGAGGTTCGCAAGGTGACAGTGCAGTTGCCCAACGGAACCACCACCGATCGTGAGATAGTCGCACACCCCGAGGTCATCGCCGTACTTCCTCTGCTCGACGACGGGCGCATCGTGCTGGTTCGGCAGTTTCGCAAGGCCGCTGAAAAGGTGCTTCTCGAAGTGCCTGCGGGCGGCGTTGACGTGGGCGAAAGCCCCGAGGACGCGGTGCGCCGTGAAATGATCGAGGAGACGGGGTATCGAGTCGGATCGATAAAGAAGCTGAGTAGCTTCTACACATCGCCCGGTTTTACCACAGAACTCATGCATCTGTATGAGGCGCGAGACCTTCATCCTGGAGACGCGACCGAGGAAACAGACCAAATCGAGGTCGTGCTCTTGACGCCCGAGGCGGCGCTGGAGCGTGTTGAATCGGACGACGTAGCAGACGCGAAGACGTTACTGGCGCTGAAATACGCAGCCGCGCACCGGTAGGGACACGACTCGGAGGCACTGCCTGAGGGATATTGGCTCGGAGTTGGACCACGGCTTGCACATCACGCGTCGCACCACCCTTGTGACTTCACGTATGACCCCGAAAGGAACTCTGGAACGAGCGTAACATCCGCGTCTTATCCCCTTTCCCCGGTGCTATGGAAGCCACCGATCAATCGCGCGCTGCGCGATTGCCTGCTCGTTGCGCTGTGGGCTCTGAGCCTTCGCATACTTTTCGCCTTACTCACGTCCAACACCTACGACCCTGACGAATTTGTGATCCTGGTGCTTAGTCGGGATTGGACTTCCAAGGTCGTGCCGTATCGCGACTTCATGTTCTTTCATCCGCCCGGTATGTTGCTCCTGTTTCGGGCGTTAGGCCCCCTGACTACCTGGTGGTGGCCGTCGGCCCGGGTATTTGTTCTTCTGGTCGACACCGCCACGGCGGTCATGGTGTGGAAACTCGGCACACTGCTGTACGGACGGCGGACAGCGGTCGCTGCCGGTCTTCTGTACGGGGCGAGCCCCCTCGCGCTGATCTGTGCGGTGCGAATCGAGCAAGATCCGATCATTACGGCTTTGGGCGTCGGAGGACTCCTCTTGCTGCTGACAACCAGAACACATGCCGGGAGCGTGCTGGCAGGTGTATGCCTGGGACTCGCCGTGTGCGTCAAATACCCCGCGGCGCTCTTTCTGCCCGTATACGTATTGGCGGCGCCGCGCCGGTCGCTACTCGCCGGTCTGGCTGCCGCTGCCGTGGCCCTGGTCGCAGTCATTCCGTTTGTACCGGAACTCCATGCGTTCTTTCAACAAACCGTCACCTGGCAGGTTGTGCGCCGGGCGCCGCTCGATTTCGTGCATCGGCTCGGGCCGGTTGCGGTATTCTGGCTCCTCTTGAATCCGCTCGCCGTGATTGCCGTGGTCAAAGGGCGCAAGCCGCTGTGGTTGCTGAGCGGTTTTGCGGTGGGAGGCGTGTTCCTGTTTGCCTCCCAGGCTTACTATCACTATTTCGTCCCCGTGCTTCCGTTTGCCGCGCTTCTGGCGGCCCCAATGGTTGCCGGGTTCATCCGGAAAGGGCCGCGTACCGCCGCGGGTGTTGCCATAGCCCTGGTGGTCGGCTGGGCCTTGGATATTAATTCTGGTACGGGGCCGCTTTCGCTATTTATTACGGCCTCACACCTGTCGTCCGTTCAGACCACCGCCCGGGCCCTGGATCGGTGGACCAGTCCGCATACGCCGATTCTCACCGATCAATTCGAATATGCGTTTCTGGCAAGCCGGAAACCGGTTAGCGACTATTTCTGGAATATGAGTGGCGTGGTGCCGGCACGAGTGCTCGAGGACCGCCTGCCTTCGGGCGGAGCGGTGGTTGTGACCGAACGGGTGGCCCCGACCTATCCATCCGGCTTTACCAGTTTTCTGGCGGGGAAGAGATACGTTCATCTGCAGAGCGGAAATACACAAATATGGCTGCTCGTGCCCAACCGTCTGACAGCGGACAGCGACGTATCGAACGCGATGCTTTGCACTGCACATGTGCGGCATCCCGTCTCCCCCATCCTGCTTTCGGCCGGTCAGTGCCCTTAACCAAGTGGGGATATCCGCGCCCAGGGAAAACGCATGACGATCCCTTACCCAGCCGTTTCTCTCGCACATGCGTTCCCGCCGGCGAGGATGGGTCGTCAACGTCAGCTCGGCCGCCGGTCGCACCGCGACTCCATTCATGGGCTCGTATAATGCCTCGAAATTTGGGCTGGAGGGGATGAGCGATGCACTCAGACTGGAACTCCATCCGTTCAATATCCGTGTGGTTCTCATCGTGCCGGGACCAATTCGCACGCAGTTTGGTCAGGTGGCAGCATCGATCGCCGAAGAGCGTCCCGATTCACCGTATTGGAGCTACCTGCAACAGTGGCAGACGACGCGGCGGAAGAGCGATCTTCTGAGCCGTTCGCCGGAAACGGTGGCCCGCACCGTTCGCCGGGCCATACAGGCGCAACACCCTCGACCTCGGTATACGATCACGGCAACCGCGAAATTGGGCGCAATCGCTCGCCGGTTGGTCCCGGACACGATCACCGACTGGGTGTTACGCCGGGCCATGGGGTTGCCGTGACCAATCGATGACGTCCGGAACAGATTGCGCTCACCTGATAAGCGCACGTACAATCTTGCGGCTCAGTCGGACCCGACTTCATGGTCCCTGCTCACTTCTGCGGACGAGGATTATTTGAACATCTTGAGTGGCGATTACCTGTTCAACACGACTACCGATGCTCCGTCGGCGTATTTCGGAGTTCTCACCGCGGCCTTGGGTGTCCTGGTCGTAGGCGCGGTGCTCGCGTACTGGCGGCGTGGGAAAATAGCCCGTAACAATCCGATTCAACGCCGCTTCATTAGGCGAGTTTCCAAAGCGTGTATGTGGATCGGTGGTATCGGTCTCTTTTTTGCGCTGATGCGATATATCGCGTTCCCCTATCTGGCTGACCCATTCTGGCTGCTCCTCCTGTTTGTCGGAGCGATCCTCACCGCGGCGTACTTTGTATATGACTGGAGTGAGCGTTATCCGGCGGCTGTATGGCAACTCCAACACAGTACCGTGGCGCGCCGCTACCGACCAATGCCGAAGGCACGTCCCGAACCGCAGAGAGTGCGTCCCAAGCAGCGCGGCAAGCGTCGCCGCTGATCGTGCGCGTACTTGTTACAGGGGGGGCGGGCTACATCGGTAGCTTCACGGTAGACGCCCTACAGGCCGTGGGCCACGACGTCGTAGTGTTCGACAATCTCACCTACGGCCACCGAGAAGCTGTCTCCGCGGAAATAGTGGTGGGTGACCTGGCGGATGAAGCGCTGTTGCAGGAATGCCTGGCGAAGCGATCGTTTGAGGCCGTCATCCATTTCGCCGGCTCTATTGAAGCGGGCCTCTCCATGGTCGAAGCCGGCCGATTCTTTTCGAATAATGTCTCGAATTCGATCACGCTGTTCAATGCAGCGCAACGGGCCGGCATCGAACAAATCGTCTTCTCTTCGAGTGCCGGAGTCTATGGCAACCCGGAGCGGGTTCCGATCAACGAAACGGACGCGACTGTCCCGATCAATGCGTATGCTGAGACGAAACTGCTGGTCGAACGCATTCTTGCCTGGTACGAAAAGGTGCATGGCCTGCGGTCCGTCTCACTCCGGTACTTCAACGCAGCGGGTGCCGCGTTGGATGGCTCGAAGGGACAGGATCATCAACCCGCCACCCACATCCTGAGCGTCGCCATCGAGACCGCTCTCGGACAACGAGACGCATTCCCGCTTTTTGGCGAAAATTACGATACGCCCGACGGGACCTGCATCCGCGACTACATTCACGTTCTCGACCTGGCGTCGGCACATGTCATGGCGTTGCGGTATCTCACGGACGGAGATCCCAACGCGGTCTTGAATGTGGGCGCCGGGCGCGGTTATAGCAATCGCGAAGTAATCGCCTCGGTGCGGCGTGTGGGCGGAGTCGACTTTCCGGTCGAAATTCATGCACGGCGCCCCGGTGATCCTTCGCAGCTAATCGCCGACGTAAACGGGATTCGCCAGGTGCTCGGTTGGCGTGCGGAACATAGTGAGCTGGACACAATTGTTGGCTCGGCATGGGAATGGCAAAAGGCGCATCCGCATGGCTACGCTTCATGAGGTCGGATTCGCTGCGATGCCTGCTGTAACCCGGGTATAATCCCTCACATGTCGGCTCAAAAGGCGTTCCCCGCGCCTGATCACGAACCACGCGCGTCGTCCAGCCTTCACGCTACGACGCCTCGTCGCGGACGCAAACGGATGGTCCTCGTCCTCCTCATCTTTTTTGTGGCGTCGGTCGTTTTGTCCGCCGTCTGCCTCGTGTACAGCCCCACGGTGCTGGAAGCAGTCAGCGCCATGATCCTCAAACCGCAACCGGGGGCCATTCCCTGGAACGGACGCGACCGAATTACAGTGGTCGCGATGGGTCTGACACAGCGGACGACGGAACCGGCTCGTACCGATACGCTGCTGGCAATGGACATCAATCCGGCCACGCACCACATCAATATGCTGTCCGTGCCACGCGATCTGTGGGTAAACGTGCCGGGTTCGAGCCTCTCCAATGAAAAGCTCGCCGACGCGTATGCCATCGGCGGGGCGAAGTTGGCGGCGTACACCTTGGAGCGAGATCTCGGTATCCCCGTCGATTACACGGTCGCGATGACGTTTCGTGGTTTCATGCACCTCATCGATGCTATGGGCGGGGTAGATGTCAACGTGCCGCAAGAGCTGAAGGACCCGACATACCCGTGTCTCGTTGGCTTCGATTACTGTCCGATTGATATCAAACCGGGTCTACAGCATATGACCGGCGCTACGGCCCTCGAGTTCGTGCGAGAGCGCCACGCGTTTGCGCAGCAGGACCTGGCTCGCGTCAAGGACCAACAGGCTTTCTCGGACGCGGTGAAGCGTACGCTGGTCTCACCTGCTACCTGGCCTCGATATGGAGCTGTCCTGCGTGCGCTCGAGGGGAACGTAATCACCAATGTGCCGTTGAATGACTTCCCCGAGATGGGAGTGCAGTTCCTCCTGGCGCGGCAGAACAACGTCAACCACTCGTATATCAATATCCAAAACGGCATGGTGACGCCCGATTGGAGCGCGGATGGGCAGTCAATTTTGCGACCCACGAATTCGACGGTGATTCCGAACCTCGTGCATCAACTCTTTTCCGATCCCACTCTCGTCTCCGAGCATGCGTCAGTGTCGGTGATGAACGGATCGACTACTTCCGGTGCGGCCGCCGACGTGTCATCGACCCTGCAAGGACTCGGCTTCAATACGGTCCAGACCGGGAATGCCGATGCCTCCACGTATACACAGAGTCAGGTGATAGAAAATACGGCGGTCAGTGGCGCGTCCGACTATACGGCGCGTCGACTGCAAAGGATATTGAACGCGACTCTCGTAAAGAAGTCCCTCTCGAACCAGAGCGCGCGGATAGAAGTAATCGTCGGGAGCGATCAGCCTTAGAAGTTGTCGGGGAATGGCTATTGCGCCGGCAATTCCACCTGAAACTTCGTTCCTTTGCCGAGTTCGCTCTCAACCTTGATCGTGCCGTGGTGTGCCTGCACAATCCAGCGGGCAATTGCCAGGCCCAGGCCCGTGCCGCCACTCTCGTGCTCCCGCGCACGATCGACGCGATAGAAGCGCTCGAAAATGTGTGGCACGTCCTGTGGCGGAATGCCAATTCCCGAGTCTTCGACCACGAGTCGAGCACGATTGTCGACTCGCGAAAGCGACACCCGAACCTGTCCGCCCGGGTCGGTGTACTTGAGTGCATTGTCGATCAGAATCAACATCAGCTGGCGCAACCGTACTTCATCTCCTGCCACCGTGACCGGCCCGCTGACGGACACTGTGCCCTGGATGTCACGTGCCTCAGCAATGCGTTGCAGATCGTCGTGCACATCCTCCACTAACGATCCGAAGTCCATCGGCGCGATGCGTAGCTCGAGCATTTCTGAATCGGCTCGGGCCAGGGTCAACAGGTCGCCGACCATTCGGTTCAAGTGATCGGTCTCGCGAATAATCTCTTGCACGAGGTCAGCGTTCTCATCGTCGAGATGCTCGCTCCTCAGCAGCATCATTTCGGCATTTGCTCTGATGAGAGCCAGTGGCGTCCGAAGCTCGTGCGATGCATCGGCCGTGAACTGTCGCTGGCGGCCAAACGCTTGACGAATCGGCACCAGCGCCCGTCCGGCAAGAAACAGACTACCGAGGGCAGTAAGGATAATGCCCAGTGCTCCGCCGCCGATCAGGAGAAGCGAAAGTTCATGCAACGCTTGCTCCTCACCTGTCGCGTTTTCGCTGATTTGGATAACGCCCGTAACTTGAGGGGGAGGTATTGGTGCCAGCACCGTCCAGGTCAGGATGCGCTCCGGCTGCCCTTTGAAATGGCCTGTGCGCAGATCCGTACCGGTTTTCAGGGCGGCACGAATTCCATCCCCGCTGGTCGGGTCCAAAGAGCCCTGTGGGCAAGAGGATATGAAGCCGAACGAGGAGCAGTCGGTGGTTTCCTGGACACTTCCCTTACGGTTGGTGACAACACCTCGGCTCACCTCGGCGAACAGCGGTGAGTTGGTGTACATCAGCACATAGGGTGACCACGACGCATTCGGGAGACCGGATCTGATAATTGCTTGTTGGTTCTGTAATTGCTGATCGACGGACCGGTATATATTTGCATGAAAATCGGCGTACACCGCGCCAAAGACGAGTAAGAGGAACAGGGTCAAGACCGATACATTCCATGCAACAAGTCGGCGCCGTGCCGTGCCGAAGAGACCCGGGTTCCGCTGAACGGCCCCGTGCCCGTGTCCCGACCGATGATTGCGCCTGCCGGCGTGCAACCCTTCCGAACCGTCGGAAGCCTTGCGGCGCCGTTTCAGTGCGGTCCCAATCACGATTAGACCTTCAACGAGTAGCCGACGCCCCGAACGGTTCGGATCAACGGTTCTGCAAAATCGCGGTCAATTTTGTTGCGCAGATAGTGAACGTAGATGTCCACGACGTTGCTGAACGAGTCGAAGTTGTAGCCCCAAACGTGATCGAGAATCTGAGTGCGCGTCAGGACGTGCCCCGCGTTTCTCATCAGGTATTCCAGCAACTGGAACTCTTTCGCAGTTAGCTCGATCGTCTTGTCATCTCGCCTGGCTTCGTGCCGAGCCAGATCGAGGACCAGATTGCCGCTTCGCAGTTCGGTCTCCACCTGTGCCTGAATCTGACGGCGCGCCAATGCACGTACCCGTGCCAGCAACTCGCTGAACGAAAAGGGCTTCATGAGATAGTCGTCTGCCCCGGACTCTAACCCGAGAACACGGTCTTCGACGGCGTCGCGCGCGGTGAGCATCAGGATCCTGACGTCGTTCTTCGCCGCTCTCAATCGTTTTGCGATCTCGATGCCGTCAATGTGAGGCAGCATGAGGTCGAGTACCAATAGGTCGTAATCCGTGGCGGTGGCAACGTCGAGGCCTTCGGCGCCATCGTGGGCCACATCCACCACGTGACCTTCCTCTTCGAGGGCGCGTCGAATCAGGTTTGCCAGCCTGCGTTCATCCTCGACAACCAAAATGTGCACTCGGTAGCCTCCATACTCAGGATAGTACGGGGACATTAGATGGCAATTGGAAGGCCCCACGCCCCAGACGAGGCGGGGTCAGGCCACGCTCAAGTGAAGCGCGCTGCCTGGATCTGATCGGGCGGGTCATCTCCGTCAATTTCTGTTCATTATTTTCTCGTGTTGCTCTCAGAATCTTTGCCCGTCTCCTGTCGGTGAAGTAGACTCGACACAGTCGCACGGGTGGCGCTGGGGGAGTCGTTTGGAGGAAGTAGAGGGCCAGGGCGTGCAGCGCCAGGCCGATCGCCTACAGACGTTGAACGAGATCGGTCGGGTGATGTCGTCGACGCTTGATCTGCAGACGCTCTACGAGACGATCTACCAGCAGATCGGTCGGGTGATGGATGCCAGCCAGTTCTTCCTCGCCCTGCAGCGGGAGGAGGATGGCAGCATCGAGGTCCCCTACCTGCGGGAAGATGGCACCTTGCTGCTGGATCAGGTCATGCCGCCTGGACCCAGCATGACCGGCACCATCATTCGCACCGGGACCCCCATCCTCTTCCACACGACCCAGGAGTACGATGAGCGGTTGCGAGCCTTTGGGTTGTCGGCCGGCATCGTGGGACAGCAGGACAGCGAGTCGGGGATCTTCGTGCCGTTGCATACGGGGAGTCGGACGATCGGAGCGCTCACCGTGCAGAGTCCACGCATGCACGCCTACACCGAGGACGACATGCGGATGCTCAGTGTCCTGGCCTCCCAGGCGGCGGTGGCCATCGAGAATGCCGGCTTGTACGAGCGAAGCCAGCGCAGTGTGCGTGAGTCCGAGGCGCTCTTGCAGGTTGCCCAGACTATTACCGGTTCCCTCGACCTGCAACTGGTTCTGGATTCCATTCTCACCAGCATGCGCGACGTGATTCCGTATTACGTCGCTGCCGTCCTACTTCCTGATCGCACCAATCGTTATCTCGAAATCGTGGGCACGATCGGTCCTCTGGCGCAGAAATGGCGAGAAACCATCAAAATTCCTTTCGGACAGGGCGTCACCGGAAAGGTCTTCCAGACTGGTGAGCCACTCATCGTGAATCGGGTTCGTTCGTTTCCCGACTATATCGCTCCGTCAACAGAGGTGAACTCGGAGATGGCCGTGCCACTGGTACGCGGCGATACCATCCTGGGAGTAATCAATGTCGAGCGCCTGGAAGAGAATGGATTCGCGAGCAGCGACCTGGACCTGCTTTCCTTGTTCGCCAGTCAGGCGACCATCGCGCTCGAAAATGCGCGCCTCTACGCCGAACAACAGAGACGTGTGGTGGAACTGCAGACCGTTCAAAGCATCGTGCAGAAACTCACCTCACTCCATGTCGCAAGCGAAATCACACAGGTCATCAACCGTGAACTCAAGCTCCTGATCGACTACCACGCGTGTCGCGTCTTCGTCCTGGATGACGAGTCAACGCTCGCGCAGATCGAAGTCGAACCGGATACCGAGAAAGGCTTTCGACTTCGAATCGGAGAAGGCGTGAGTGGCTGGATAGCAGAGCACATGCAGAGTGTCTCGATCCCGAACACATTACTCGACGACCGCGTGTCGCATATCGCGGGGACGCCGTTGCGGGAAGAATCCATCGTGGGCGCACCGTTGATCTACGAGGGACGGGTCCGGGGTGTGATCACGCTCTCCAAGTTC
>DAINCT010000111.1:0-9816 GCA_036732245.1 Chloroflexota bacterium
GTACGAGTCGCGCATATCGAGCTGGACCATACGCCACATCGGGAGCGGATGAGGGTGGGCGATTTTGTGGTCGCTGCGACTGCGCGGGTGGTGGAGAGTGAAGAGGCAGTATCGTGCGGCATACCGGGACATGACCGCACCGGTCAGGAGATCGTCGCCGAACTGGCGCGCGTAGAGGATACGCCCCTCCACTGGGATGTGCGCGGACGATGCGGGTTCGTGACGGACTTCGCCTATGGATCGGATGATTGACAGCGGAGCCTGATCTCGAAGGCTCCGCCGTGGCCCTGAAGGACAAAGAGGTAGGATGCACGCCTAGACGGCGTTCGGTGTGGCAGCCCTGCCGCTTAACATTCCCGCCGTCATGTCAGCGGAAGTCGAGTTCGAGTAGACCATTGAGGCAGTCGTAATCCTTGCCTGCCGAGCGCCGAGCGCTCGGCGGTAGTATCTACGTTAGCTCGCTTCGGCAGCATCCTTAGCGCGGTCCAGTAGTTCATTTTCGGACAGAAAATATGAGCCGTGTGAACGTTCCAACGCTTCCCGTGACGATGCCTGAAACAGCACGATCTCTTGATCGAGATGCTCCCGCAAAGCCGTCCGCTGGGCGTTCAACCGCATGGTTTCGGCGGAACTGCGATCATCCTCCGCGAACTCCTTTAGATCCAGCAACCGCTGGCCACTTCTATCGTAAATAAGTACGAAAAAGCTCATGAGTATACTCCAAATCTTGCACGATCCGCAAGCTCTCTTAGTGTTACAAGCAATTGCGATTGGAGCCGTTCTATTTCACCGGTGATGCTGGGGTGACCCTGCATTTCGAATCCTTCAACCAAGGCAATAGACCGGGAGAGACGACATATTCGTTGGCTGACGCCGAAGCTTTGTGACGATTGACCTGATCTGCTTTTCACGAATTGTGGGGTCGAATACTTGTTCAGGAAACGCGGTCTCGAACGCGTCCCGCACTTCTATGAAGGTCACCTTCATTACTGGGTACAGGGACGCTTGATACTCCGCCAACAAATCGAGGTCTTCGTCTGTTGGCAACTCGCCTTGCCTGAGACGTCTACCGAGCTTATTGATCTGATTCTTGGAGGGCGAATCGCTCATTGATTCCGCCTAGTACTGTGCCGAGCTTTTTTACTCCACATGCGTACTAAATGTAGCGGTAACTGCGACGCGCCCATGGGTGTTCAGTGCGAACTGCACGATGCTCGTCACAGCGCGACTCCGAGGAAGCAGTTGCATCGCCAGAGGCTGGAGCCGAAGTGCGCAGGTCCATCCTCGCGATTGCGAAGCCACATCTATGGCTATCCATGTTCTACTCGCGCCAATTCACCTGTACCCGAGTGGCACATCTAGAGCTTCGCTTTGCGGCAGGATGCCTGCATGACTCTCGACGCTCCTTGCGCTTATGGCCGCCTCCCGACTGTGACCTTGTTCTTGTCCAGAGTGATAATTACCAAGCTCTGATTCTCCGTGCCATCTGGACGGCGCCGATGTACGCGCCGTCGAGTTGGAAAGACGAAACCGTTGCACCGTAAGAGTGCTAACCCGAGACTAGTTCTCTAGCCCATGACTAAATCTTTCGTACGCCTCCGATAGCGACCACCGGTCGCCCGGCTGCGATATACATGGGACGACGGATCACAAGTGTATCTACCGAGAAACACTCCGCGTTCTTCCTAATGCGCTCGTTGCGAGATTCGGATAGAGTGAGCGTGGATGAAGCCGTCAACGTCCAGACAGGTGTCGACCTCTCGGCTCTTAGTGTCATATCAGGAGGAGGCAACGCCCATGCAGGTTTCAGGCGGACTGAGCAGGAAGTGCCAGACACAAAGCGGACGGCCTCTCAGTGGATGCACCTATGACGTCCCGAGAAGTGGTCGGTATTCTCGCCGATGCGCTCCGTGCATCTTTCCGGTAGAGTGCACATCAATGAGGACGTGAACGTAGAAGTATGGGGCGACCTCCGGTTCCTCATTCGGATGCCATCGCAGAGAGCCGAAGGGGGATCGTCATGAGCGTTTCGGGCAACCCGATCATGCAATCGCAATCACCATGCGCTTCATAAAGCACTTTTTCGGGTGGCTAGGTGTTCTGGTGGACATCGGATGTCTCCTCATCGTCGCTTTCGTGCTCTGGATCATGTACCAACCGGGTGGTGGTGACGCAGCATTGGCGCTCGTGTTCGGAGGACCGATTCTGCTCGGAATCATGCTGGTTGCAACCGTGATCTCCGTTGTCTGCTTCAGGTCGTTGCACAACAAGAAACCGGTCGATCTTGTTTGGCGCGCAGAGGGACACGGTGAGGATACGAAAGGCCTGGATCACTGATGGTTTCCTGGTCGTACGACTTGGGCATCACGCGCACGGCGGCACAATGCTCCTACGCTTTGGACTCGCTTCCCAGTGTTCGCGTTGTCGGGTTTACCAACCCGACGATGTCAGGACGGACGGAGAAGATGGTGATACAACGGGTTCGGCTTTCGACGACTTCTCACATTCCCTCTGATACAAGCCGCCGCACGTCGGGCAGGCGGGCGGGCCCCACGCTGAGTTCGTCGACTCCCAGACCCACCAGGAGCGGAATCGTCGCCGGATCGCCCGCCGCTTCGCCACACACGGCGACCGGCTTCCCGGCCCCATGCGCCGCTTGCACGGTCAGGTCGATCAGTCGCAACACGGCCGGATGGGCAACGTCGTAGAGCCCGCTCACGCGAGGGTTCCCCCGGTCGCAGGCCAGGACGTACTGCACCAGGTCATTCGTGCCGATGCTGAAGAAGTCCGCCTCCCAGGCCAGTTCCTCCGATACCAGCGCGGCGGCCGGCACTTCAATCATGGCTCCAATCTGGAGCGGGTATTTGAGAGGAAACGCGTCTTTCTGGAGGACGTCCCGGACGAAGTCTCGCGCCCGAATGAACTCCTCGACGGAAGAGATCATGGGAAACATCAGCCGCAGATCCGTCTCATGCGTGACTGCAGCCCGCAGAACCGCTCGCGTCTGGAGGGCGAACAGCTCGGGCCGGTCGAGCAGGATGCGAATCCCGCGCCAGCCCAGAAACGGGTTGGCTTCATGACCGAAGTCGAGGAACGGCAAGGGCTTGTCGCCACCCGCATCCATGACGCGCACCACCACCGGTTTGCCCGGCATGTGCTCGAAGATGGTGCCGTAGGCAGAGGCCAACTCGCCCTCGTCCGGCGCTTCAGCCCGCCCCTGCGACAGCGTTTCCAGGAGAAACTCGGTACGCAGCAGCCCGATTCCTTCGGCTCCATTTCGGGCTGCCAGTCGCGCCTCGGCCGGACTACTGGCATTCGCCGCGACGATGAGGCGGCGCCCGTGAGATCCCGTGACAGGGACCTGCGAGCTATCGGACCGTCCCTCTCCCTGGGCGTGCGTGGCGGAACGCCGGTCATACGCTTCCCGCGCGCGCTCATCCGGCTCGACCAGAACGGTTCCATCGGCCCCGTCTACCAGCACATCCTGTCCCTGCTCAATTAGCCAGGCCTCCGCTCCCGCTCCGATCACCAGGGGAAGGCCCAACCCCCGTGCCAGGATGGTGGCGTGCGAGGTCGGGGTTCCCTCCGACAGGACGATGCCGCGCACCCGGTCCGGTTCCAACCCAACCGTGTCGCTGGGGGTAAGGTCGCGTGCAATGATGACGACGTTCTCTCCCACCGCTGCCAGTGCCTGTGCCTCATTCCCGTCCAGCACTCGTACCAGGCGTGCTTTTACATCTCGCAAGTCGGCGGCCCGCGCGCTCAGATACGGATCGTCGAGCGATTCCAGGTCGAGGGCCGCGTCTTCAAAGACGCGCTCCACCGCTGCGATGGCGGGGAGCCCGGCCACGCGCACGGCTGCGTCGAGCGGCTCGACCAGTGCCGGATCCTGCAGGAACAACGCCTGCGCCTCGAACACCGCTCCTTCCGCTGCTCCGGCGCGGTCGGCGACGGCCGCTACTACCAGTTCGAGCTGTGTCGTCGCGGCGGACAACGCGTCTTTCAGGCGGCGAACCTCAGCCTCGCGTCGTGCTACCGGGAGCACGGCAATCGGATCTGGATCTGAACCGTTATTCCTGGCCGACTTCCGGTAGATCCACGCTTGGCCCAGCCCCACCCCCGGGGAGGCACCGGTCCCTCTGATGGTGCGCAACGTCATCGAGCGCGCCTGTTTACGACCGGACGCTTTCAGCCATCGTCCGGAAGAACATGGCGGTACTGGTTGCGCCCGGATCCTGGTGCCCGATGCTGTTTTCTCCCAGGAAGCTGGCGCGACCTTTGGTCGCCAGGAGCGGTATGGTTGCCGCTGTTCCTTCCTCCGCGGCTGTGGTCGCGGCCTCGGCGCTCTCGAGAAGCGAGCGTCCGGCTTCGGTTCCTGCCTGTAACGCATCTATGGCGGGGCCGAACGCGTCGAGCATGGTCTTCTCGCCCCGCCCGCTCTTCCCGCGTGCCGCCACTCCTTCGTAGGCCAGAGCCAGGGCCGTACTGAGCTCGGGAAGGCTGGCGGTGGTTTTTCCTGCCAGCGCGCCGCCCAGTCGCAGGAAGGCAGTCCCAAAGAGTGGGCCACTTGCTCCACCCACCGTGGAGATCAGCGTGCTGCCGACCAGCTTGAAGAGCGCACCGAGGTCGGTGGGCGGTGCGGCGTCGAGTTTCTGTCGCACCGCCCTGAATCCTCGATCCATGTTGATACCGTGGTCGCCATCGCCAATGGAGGCATCGAGCCGGGTCAGGTACTCCTTGTTCTGCGATATCTCATCGCCGAAGCGGCGTACCCATGTGCAGGCTTGGTCCAGGGTGAGCAGCGTCGAAACGGCCATCGTCATGGAATTCTCTTCCTAGTACTACCAGTGCAGCGCCGCGGTATGGACCGGCGCGTCCCAGAGTCGTGTCAGCTCGTCGTCGAGCTTGAGCAAGGTGAAGGAGCAGCCTGCCATCTCGAGCGAGGTGATGTAGTTTCCCACGAGGGAACGTGTAATCGTGATGCCACGCTCCTGCAGCAATTCGTTCAGCTCGCTAAACATGAGATACAGCTCGATCAAGGGCGTTCCGCCCATGCCATTCACGAAGGCCAGCACCTCATCGCCTCGCTGGAAGGGTAGGTCTTCGACGATGGGAGTGGCGAGCAGGTGGGCGATTTCGTGCGCCGTCCCCAGTTTCACGCGGTGGCGGCCCGGCTCGCCGTGGATGCCGATACCGATCTCCATTTCGTCGCCGCTCAGACTGAAGGTCGGTTGGCCTGCCGCGGGCACCGTACAACTGCTGAGTGCCATGCCCATGCTGCGGCCGTTCTCATTGACCCGCCGGGCCACGTCCGCGACCTCCGGCAGCGATCCACCCTCTTCGGCTCTGGCTCCGGCAATCTTCTCTACCAGAACCGTCACGCCGACACCCCGGCGGCCGGTCGTATAGAGGCTGTCTTTGACCGCCACGTCGTCGTTGGTGACGACGCTAACCACCTCAATGCCCTCGGCTTGCGCCAGCTCGGCAGCCATCTCGAAGTTCATCACGTCGCCGCTGTAGTTCTTCACGATGTGCAGCACACCCGCTCCGCCATCCACCGCCTGGGTGGCAGCAAACATCTGGTCGGGCACCGGAGATGTGAATACCGCCCCGGCGCACGCCGCGTCGAGCATGCCCGCTCCCACGTAGCCGCCGTGCAGTGGCTCGTGTCCGCTCCCACCACCGGAGATGATCCCCACCTTACCGGGGCGAGGCGCGTCCCGGCGGAGGACGAGTTGATTGTCTTCGTCGATCCGAACCAGGTTCGGATGGGCCGCGCCGAGGCCGCGGAGCGATTCCTTGACCACATCGTCGGTCGCGTTGATGAGCTTCTTCATCGGGGTTGCCGTTGCCACCTGTGCCATGTGTCACTCTCCTGTCGGTCGGGATGGTGTGCCATCCCCTACTGAGGTGCGATAAATTATCGAGCGCCGGCGCCGGCCGGCTCGCGCGAGATGACTTCGCGTACATGCTCGGGCTCAGCCTGCGGCACCGTTTCCTTGCCGTTGAGGAAGTCGTACAGATAGGTAGCGACGACGGCGCCGACGACCGGTGCGACCGTGTACACCCAGATCTGGTCTTTCTGCAGCGAGCCGCCGAACCACCACTGATTGATGTAGGAGCCGAAGTAGCGCGCCGGGTTGATACCCTGGCCACTGGCCGGCCCCAGGGCGATCACCACACCGGCCACCACGAGACCGATGGTCAGCGCCGCCCATCCCACCGGGGCGCGACGGTCGACCGCAACTCCCATCACTGCCAGCATCAGAATGAAGGTGCCCAGCGCTTCGGCCAGGAAGCCTTGCATGACGTGCCCACTCGCATAGGAGGTGACGCCGAGGTCCATGGACGCCTTGTCGGGCAAGAACACGGAGAAAATCAAGAAGCCACCGAGAATGGCTCCAGCGTACTGCGCGATGATGTACGGACCTGCCTGAGCCCAAGGGAAGCGCTTACTGAGGGCCAATGAGATCGTGATGGCGGGGTTGATGTGACATCCCGAGACCCGGCCAATGGCGAAGATGTTGGCGGTGATGATGAAGGCGAAGGCGAATCCGATCATGCCGAGATCGGCCATCCCGATTTTGCCGCCGTTGATTTTGAGTGCTGCCTGCACCGAGCCCGCGCCAATGAGGACCAGAAGACAGGTCCCAACGAATTCCGCGATGAGCTTTTGACTGAGAACGGGTTCCTTTTCCACGTGTCGCATCCTTTCTTGAGTTGTCTAGTCTTCGTCGAAGCCGCGCTCGATCATGCTTTTGATGGAGTGAAGGGCATCCTCCGCGTCGCGTCCCTCGACCCGGATCCGGATCAGTTGGCCCTGACGCGCCCCCAATCGGAGCAACTCCATCAAGCTACGTGCGCTCGCTTGACGCCCGTCGACGTCGAGCGTGATGGTTGACTGAAAGCGGCTCGCTGCCTTGACTACCATGGCCGCTGATCGAGCGTGAAGCCCCGCCTTATTGGGAAGCGCGACCTCGGCTTCGAGCGGTGCACCGTGCTCCTCGGCCGCGCCGATGACGGGTTGTGCCATGACCCAGTGCCTTTCTACGGCTGAGCGCTACTGACTGGCATCACATTTTTGGGAAAGAACCGGGCTTCCTGCGCCGAGGCGGCCAGCTCGGTCAGCGTGAGATTGAGCGCCGCGTTGGTGGCGGCGAGCACGGCCCCTTCAACCAGAGGAGCATCGCTGATCATGACGCGCGCGCGCTGCTCCTCAGTCAGCCATTCCAGGGCGATCTCGGCACTCATCACAGCACTACCCAGGTCGAGCAGGATGAGGACTCCATCGGGATTGTCCAGCTCGACGATGGCCTGATGGATGGTGTCCGCGTTGGTGCCGAGCCGGCCGTCGCCTGCACCGCCGGCGGCGCGCACCGGCAGATCCGGCTGTATGTCAGCCACCAACTGCGCAAGTCCCTCAGCCAGTAAGGCACTGTGTGAAACCAGGACGAGGCCCACCACTGCACTTTCCCTTCGACCGACACACTGCCCCCAGGGCATGCGAACCGGCCTAACCATGTGATTCAGGAACTACAGCATCCGAATGCAACGACTCGAGTTATTTCTCACGATAGCAACGAAAAATCAAGAACTCATAAAAAGAACGTAACAACATCATGATCTTTTGGTCACTCTAACCAAAGCGGTAGCCAACCCCGTATTCGGTCGTGATGTGATGAGGAGCTGCTTCCTCAGGATCGCCTGGAACTTCGATCTTGTGACGCAGCGCCCGGATGAACATACGCAGGGAGTCGATATCTTCTCCGTATTCCGGCCCCCACACGGCCTGGAGAATCTGGCGGTGCGTGAGCAGGCGGCCGTGATGTTGCACCATGTACGCCAGCAGCCGGAACTCGGTCGGTGTCAGTCTGACCTCCTTCGAGTCCACCCATACCTTATGGTCCTCAAGATCGACATCGAGCCGATCGGTGTGGAAGAGCGTCACTGCGCGATCGTGACTGCCCCCCGACCTCCGCAGCACCGCTTCCACACGTGCTACCAACTCGGGAAGGCTGAAGGGCTTGACAACATAGTCGTCCGCCCCCATCTTGAGGCCTCGTACCCGGTCGACTTCCTCGCCCCGAGCCGTCACCATGATGATCGGAATGTGGCTCGCCTGTCGCAGACGTCGGCACACTTCCCAGCCGTCGAGCCCAGGCAAGGCAAGATCGAGCATGACCAGATCCGGTTGCCACACGGCCGCTTTCTCCAGCCCGGCGGTGCCGGTGCTACACCAGACGCACTCGTAGCCCACCTGCTCCAGCCATAGCTGTATGTAGCCGGCAAGCCGTTCCTCGTCTTCGATCAGGAGAATTTTTGCCGCCATGCTCTACGCCTCTACCGTATCCTCTACGCTAACGGGAAGCAGATTCGTACCGTTGTACCGTGTCCTAACCTGCTACGCAGGCGAATCGTGCCGCCGTTGGCCTCCACCAGTTTTTTCGTGATATAGAGACCGAGACCGGTCCCGGTTGACGAGGATTCCCGCACATTGCGTGCTCTGAAGAATTTTTGAAACAGGTATGGCTGGTCTTCGAGCGGGATGCCATGCCCCCAGTCACGCACCTCCAGCCATGCGATCTGGTGCACGGCACTCGTCCGGCCGCGCACGCGCACGGACGCATCGTGTGCGGAGTACTTGAGAGCGTTAGTGAGCAGGTTGACCGCGATCTGCACCAGACGTTCCGGGTCAGCTAAAACTTCCATGTGCGGCACGTCGAGTTGCAGGCGCGGACGGGCAGCGGGACCGCATTCACGTCCTGCCTCCTCAATGGCAATGGCAAGATCGGTGCGTTGGCGCTGGATGGTCCAGCGCTCCTCTTCGATCTGTGAGAAGTTGAGAATTGTATCCACGACACGCGTGAGCTGCATGGTGGAAGCAGTCAGATCTTGAATACAACGGCGCTCCTGTTCCGGCGTGAGCTTCAAGTGGGCGAGACTGTCCAGGCTGGCCTGAGTCAGCGCCAGTGGAGTGCGGAGCTCGTGTGACACAGCCGCCACGAAATCGGCCTGCATCTGTTCGATTTGCCGGTGTTGTCGCTCCAGATCCGTTCGAGCCAACGCCAGTTGGAGGACACGCGCCACTTCGCGGGCCATGGTCGCGATCAAGTGCTGCTGATGGCGGCTAAATCCATCTCGACTGGGCGCAGCCAGGGCCAGCATCCCGGGTAATGGACGGCCCACGTCCAGCGGTAAGCACAGACAGTCCGTCGCTTTGAGTTCGCAGGCCTGCACGAACCAGGCGAGAGCCGCCTGGCTCTCGGCAAACCGAGGCTTCTGCTCGGTCCACCTGGCCTCATCCTCCAGGTCGGGGCCGATCCAGGCAAGGAGATCGAGCCACCGTTCTGGGCCCACCTGCAAGAAGAGCGCGGCACACGAGCTATCGGACACACGAACCAGTTGTGGGAGGGCAAGGTGCACCAGTTCGTCAACATCAACTGCCTCCGTAAGAAGTTGAGCGAGCTGGTAGAGGGCGAACATATCGTCCGCCTGCGCCTCCATCAGCTGCCAGAGGTAGTCGGGAGTTTGCTCCTTGTTCATTGATGGTGCCGCGTCCAGGCGCTAACCAGGGCATCCAGGATCAGGTAGCAGGAGGTGGCGCCAGGGTCCTGGTGTCCGATACTGCGTGGCCCGTACCGCATGGCCAGACCGCACCGAGCCTGCAGCGGGATAGTGGACATCATGCCCTGTCGGGCTGCTTCGCGCATGTGGTCGAGTGCGTAGCCGAGGGTCGAGCCACCGGCCAGAGCCGTCTTCAGGGCATCAGCGGCAGGTTGAAGCGTATCAAGGATTGTCTTATCACCGGGATAGCAG
>DAINCT010000112.1:0-9689 GCA_036732245.1 Chloroflexota bacterium
CGAGCCGCTCGCCAGTGATGGCCCGAGATGCCAGCGGAGCAGCCCCTGCACCCAGTCCCCGTACTGCACGTACAGGGGACGCTGAAGACCCATCGCCTTCTCGATGCGCGCCTGCTGCTGGGGTGTGCACTCGGTTCCGCAGGCTGCCGCTGCCGGCCCTCCCGGCACTAGCCGCACCAGCAGAAACGCCAGCACGGAGGCAACGAACAGCGTGGGGAGTAGCCAAAGCAACCGATGCCGGAGGTACGTAGTCAGTGCCGCGCTACTCCACGATCAGAAAATAGAAACCTGCCGGTACTCAGCTGCGCCTATCGCCGCATTGCGAAGCTCGTCTCTCCGCGCGGGCCCCTCAGGCGCTTATCCAAGCACGCTCCACGCTGTCGAACTGGTAAACCTGGTCGACATAGACGTTATTGATGCGGGGTTGCGTTGCTATGTTGATGCTGTTGATGATGGTTGGAATGAAGAAGCAGTGCTGCATGGCGTACCGCTGGATGTTGAAGGCCTTCTGTATCGCCGCCGCTTCGTCAAACTCCTGCCCCAGCGCGTCGATCATTCCGTCGAGCTGTGCATCGCTGCAGCCGCCGACGTTATGTGCGCCGCCTGTGTGCAGGATGTTGTTCAGGATGATGTGTGCGTGGGGGTAACCTGTCTGGGCTGAAAGGGCTACGCCTTCGTAGTTTCCGAAAAACGTACCGTTCGGCACGCTCCACTGCGACTTGTGATCGACCTGTACGGCGCTCGGCTTCATCCCGACCTGCTTGAATTGATCTACCTCGAAGAGTGCGCGGGCGCTGAAGGCATCGCCGTAGCCGTTACTGTACGTGGCGTTGAACGAATCGTGGAAACCGGCCGCGTCGATGAGCTTCTTCGCTTCAGCCTGATCCTGCTTGAAGAACTTCGCCGTATCTCCGATGTCCTTACCACGCGGGTTGAGCCACCACTTTCCCATCACCTTGTTACAGATGTTGTTCCAGTCGCCGTGGCCACCTCCAGTGACATGCAACATGGCATCACGGTCGATTGAGAGAGAGAGGGCCTGCCGCAGTCGCTCATCCTGAAACGGACCGCGACGCTGCTGGGGCCACACGTTGTCGTGCGAGCTCAGGAACTCAAGCGACTCGATGAGGTTGGCACCCTTTACCTTCTGAACCTGCCCGAGGTTGTCGGCCGACACCGTGTCCAGTCGATCGAGGTTCCCGGCCTGGAACTGCGCGATGGCGGTGGCTTCCTCAGGCACGATGTTGTAGCGGACCCCGGCGGCGAACGGAATCTTCCGCCCGGCCTCATCCTTGCGGTAGAAGTCCGGATTGGCGTCGAAATCCCAGAACGAGCCGTCCTGCTTCGCCTTGAACATGAACGGACCCGTGCCGACCGGCGAGTTCACGCGTATCTCATCATTTGCCAGCAGTTCCTTTGGATAAATCCAGAAGGCGTTTCGGTAGGCCAGGTTAGCCAGGAACGGCGCGAAGGGCTGGGTGGTCTTGATCTGGATCGTGCTCGAGTCGATGGCCGTCGGGAAGCCGTCAACCGGACCGAGCCCCTTTCGGGTGGCGTTGCGCTCTTCCGTCATGTTGGCGTGCATGCTTTGCACGATGTCGTCGGCCGTAAGCTCTCTGCCGTTGACAGGTGGTTTGTTGTGTGTTTTTACACCAGGTCTCAGCTTGAAAATATACGTCTGATGGTCCGGCTGCTGCCAGGACACGGCCAGATCACCCTCGATGCCCCAGTTGAAGGTCTCTGTCGGCGTTTTGCCGGCGACGTTCCTTATTATTGAGCTGTATACGTTTGCGGCAAAGAAATGTGACGGCGCAGGCGTAGCATTGGTCAGCGCGTCAAAATTAAAGTCTTTGAGCTGACGCATCTGAAGGGTTCCGCCGCGCTTGGGCTCCTGCGCGGCTGGGGTAGCCGTCTTGCCTGCTACTGTAGCTTTTGAACCCACCTGAGCCGTCGCTACCTTCTTGTTGTTATTGCTGCTGCAACCGAACATTGCAAGCATTGCAGTGCCTGAGGCGGTTACCGCGGCTGCGCCAATCAGCCTTCTTCGCGATAGAGCCACTCGTTTCCAATAGTTCTGCTCAGTCATAATGTCCTGCAAATATTGTGTGGTACAGAAGTTTATCGTTTGGATTATCGTTCGCGGCTATGTGCCATGTCAAGCGACGGCGGGCCTGCCGAGAGCATGGCCGGTCCGTATCCGGCGCGGTGGCGGGTGCCGGCATCGGCTCATCAACTGGCACCGGTCCTCCATGAGACGGTTGATTGGGCGCAGAGCAGAGACTATTCTCGACTCGATCAGACTACCTCCGCGGTGGCCGCTCTTCGTACGCGAACCTCCATCCCTTCGCCGAAGGCCCGGGTGTGACTCCGGGGAGGCGGGCCGGACGAGATGGTCGCCAGCGGTGGCGCCAGCTGCCCGGGCATTTTGTCGACGCTTCGCCGTGAGTCACCGGCCGAGACCGCTGCCTCAGCGAGGCAGGCGAGGGACTTGATGGATATTGCGCAGGCCTGGCTGAAACGGCAGCAGGTTCTCCGTGCGGCGCACGCCCTTGGCTGACGCGATCTCCCTGTCCGATGCGGACGTCGAATCTCTCCGACGCCAGGTAGGCCGAACCATTCCACTCAAGGGCTGGCACGAAGCTGCCACGGCCGACGCGATCTGGCACTTCGCTGCCGCGGTCGGCGATGACAATCCGCTCTGGTTCGACCGGGAGCACGCCGGCAAGACGCGTTGGGGCGGGCTGGTCGCACCTCCTACGTATTTCTACACGTGTGAGCGCGGACTTCCAACGCCGTTAGATGAGGACCTGACCGAGATTCGCGACGACCTTCTGCCAAACGTTCCCTCCGTGTGGATACGCTCATCGTGGAAGTGGCAGAGGCTTTTGAGGGTGGGAGAGCGGGTCCGGAGCACCTGGGAGCTTGCCGGCATTCGCGTTGTTACCGGTCGCTCCCGGCAGCCATCGGTTCACCAGATCGAGCAGTTCACCCACCGCGACGCGGGCGGCGAAATTATCGCGGAAGAAATCCGAGACATCCTGCGCCGCCCCGCCGTCGCCGAGTCGATCACGCCGGATGCTCTTGCACCGCGTCGGTTATCGGCCTCAGAGACTGCGGCCATCGCGGAGCGGTACGCTCTCGAGGCCGGACGACGAGAGAGGAACCAGAATCTTTGCTGGGAAGACGTCGATGTCGGCACATCGCTGGGCCCGATAACCAAGGGGCCGCTAACCCTCATGAACCTCGTGAGCTGGCTGCTCGGCTGGGGATCGCCGATGGCCTACAGCAACCGACTGCTCTGGGAGTACCTGCAGGCGCATCCTTCGGCGGCCGTTCTCGATCAGTCTCTCGGCGTCCTGGAGCCCCGAGAGGCACGGCACTTAGTGCCCGACCTTGCACGAGAGGTCGGATTTCTCGGGGGATACGACTTTGGCGCTCAGCGCATCACCTGGATCGTCCATCTCCTCACTGACTTCGCAGGCGCAAACGGTTTTGTTAGCGACGTCGACGTGAAGCTTAGGCGACCTAACGTCGTTGGATCCGTTGCACTGATTCAGGGGCATATAGCCGGCAAGGAGCTGAGCGGCGATGTAGCGTGCGTCAACTGTGCCATAACTGTAGTTAATGAGTCGGATGAAGTACTCGCCGATAGCACAGCAACGGTGATTTTGCCCCGAAAGGAAGCCCGAGCGCAATGACATTGACTCTCATGGACGAATCGCTTCGCCACGTGCTTCCGAAGACCTTCGACGAGGTCGGCACATCCGACCATCGCTTCTACGACCGGTATTGGTTCGCGATAGTCGATCCTGACGGCGAGCTGGCGGTGATCGCCGGCCTCGGTCTTTATAGTAACTTGAACGTTCTTGACGGGTTCGTCTGCATGCTCCGCGGGAGCGACGCCACGCAGCACAACCTGCGGCTCTCACGCGTGCTTCGTCCCGAAATAGACCACACCGGCGTGGGCCCCCTCACCATCACCGTACAGAAACCCTTCGGCCAAATACAGCTGAGCCTCAGCGATGGCCCAGGGATGCAGCTCGACGCCATCTGGCAGGCGACAGCACCCCCCCACGAAGAGGTTCCGAGACGCGACGTACGCCGCGGCCGAGTCGTTCAAGAGACCTGCCGATACGTGCAAGAAGGCAAGGCGACGGGAGTAGCCATTCTCGAGGGTGCTCGGTTCGAGATGAAGGAATGGTATGGAACGCGCGACCATTCGTGGGGCGTGCGGCGCGACGTTGGCGGCTGGGAGCCGAAAACGAGCGGCCGCACTGAGGGGAGCAAGGCTTCTGGTTCTCTGTACGCCTGGTTGTTCTTCTCGGACTCTGAATTCACCGGCGTATGGCAGGTTCAGGAGACTGAGAGCGGTAACCGCTCGTACGTTGACGGAGCCATCACACGCAATAGCGACGGGAAAAGCCTCGGAGTCAAGGAGATCAAGCTCGAGTTCGAATGGTTCCCGAATAGCTCTCGCTGGACATCCGCGATTGCCGTGGTCAGTTTGGCGTCTGGTGATGATATCGTGTTTCACATCAGCCCGTTGATGCCGAGCTGGGCGATGGTCGGCGCAGGCTATGATAGCGGCTTCGACGACGGACTCGGCCACGGGGTGTTTCGCGGAGATGCTTACTCAGAGCATGATACATATGACCTGTCCGACCCTGAGCAGGTGGTGGTGGGCGACGGCTCGGTGCGCCATCCGGTCATGCGAGATACCCCGGTGAAGGTGACGATCGGTGAGAGAAGCTCAACGGGCTACTTCCTGGTCCACGTACGGCCGCCTCTGCCCCAATACGGACTGCAGACGCCGAATCCGTCAAACTAGTGTTCCGACACACGGATGCTGATGGTTTTCAAGTTGGCTTCTACGCCTGAACCGCCGATGAAAACCATCATTTCGGCCGTGACGAAGGACTAGGTCAGTGAGGCACGCTTGAAGATCCTGGACCTGACGGCCGGGCGCGCCGGCAGCTTCGCGGCACACCTGCTCTCGCTTCTTGGCCATGAAGTGGCACGGCCATTCGAGGTTGGCGGCAAGAGCGACGTGCTCCTCTATCACCGGGCAAAGTCGAGAGTCCCGATCGACTCTCTGAATGCGATCGCCACGAGATCGGATGTCGTCATCGTCGACGAAGGCTCCTCCGACCGCTTCGGCGACGTGTGGGGCAGCACGGACGTATCTCGGCTGGCCGGCACCGCGCTGGTCATGAAGCTGGTCGACGTCGACGGAGATTCGAGCGCGACCGGCTTCGTTCTCGATCACGCGCTCGGTTCGAGCAGTGAGCTGCCCGCAGGTGACCCCTACCGGGAGTACGACGGTCCTCCGGTGGCTATGCCCGGCAAGGTGACGGAGCACGACGTTGGCGTGCAGGTCGCGACGGCAGCTCTGGCATGGGCCGGCCACCATGGAGTCCTGGAGCTTTCGTCTGCGCAGGCCACGCTCGTTACCCATCGGTATTCCGTCGATTATCCGGAGGCCGAGCCCGAGATTCTCGCCACCCGAACGCTCAACCTCGTCATTCCGTTCGGCGGCGTCTTGCAGTGCCTCGACGGTTGGGTGGAGATCGCCCTTCTCACGGAGCCGCCATGGGTTGCCGTGGCACACTGGCTCGGCGATCCTGACTGGTCCCGAGACCCCCAATTTCCCGAGAATCAGTTCCTCCTCGACCGCGCCGAGCAGATACAGCAGGCACTACGAGCCTGGGTCGGCTGCCAGAAGGTGGCCGAGGTGGTTGGACTCGGCGACAAGACCGGCGTGCCGGTGGCCGAGTTCAAACGGATTGAGCTGGCAATTCGCGAAGCTCACGCCCTCGAGCACGGCTACACCGAGGCACGAGAAGGCTTCTTTCTGCCGTCGCTGCCGTTCCACCCAGCGCCGCGGGTCGATAGCAGCGAGGGTTCAATTACCACCGCGATTTCCCCCGATCCGGCTGCTCCTCTCGCCGGCATCATGGTTGTCGATTTCACGATCGCTCAGGCCGGCGCTCATGCCTCCTGGACGCTGGCGCAGCTGGGTGCGGACGTAATAAAGGTAGAGAACCGAGAAAAGCTCGACATCGCACGGCTCTGGTCTCCGGATAGGTTCGAAACCTCCTTCGCCTTCATCGAGCCGAATGCCGGGAAGCGCGGCATGATCGTTCGCTGGGATGTGCCGGAGGGCGCTGCTGTCCTGGATAAGTTGATCAGGAAGGCAGATATCTTTATCTCGAACGTCAGACCGGATTCGCTCGAAAAGACGGGCTTCACGTTCGAGCGACTCGTTGAATTGAACCCGCGCATTGTCTACCTAACCATCTCGGCCGAGGGGACGGACGCCGAACACCGAAAACGTCCAGGCTGGGCTCCCACGTTTGGCGCGGCGAGCGGACTCGGCGAGGCGGCTTCGTCCCCTGGGCGGCCACCGATGGAAATGTCGCAGTGGGCCGACTACGCCGTTGGTAACTCCTGCGCGCTCGGCGCTGTTCAGGCCCTTCGCGTTCAGCGATTGACCGGTAACCCCGTCCTGGTAGACACGTCTGCCGCGGCGGTGCACTCCCTGCTCGCGTCCGACACTGCCCTGGCACGCCAACTCGGCGAGGCCGAGACCGGATGTCGCGGTTTGATGCTCTGCTATGACGGCCTCGTCGCTTTCGACAGCGGAGACCAGCGCCTCGAGCTTCCGGCCCGCGACTTGACACGGCTGCCGGCGACCGATGTCGTGGCTTCTCTCAGAGCCCGAGGCTTCTCGGCGGCAGTACGCCACACGCTGGATGAAATTCACTTCGGGCGAAACGGGTTCGGCATCGATCCCTTCTGGAGGCTCGATCCTCACCCCCTTCTCGGGCGAGGCCGGAGGACTATACGCCCGCCGTGGGTCTTTGATGGCCGCCAGATCGGACAAACGACCGACGCACCGTGGTTCGGCCAGCACACCTCTGATGTGGCAACGAACGCTATCGGGTTCTGTTCGGAAGAGACGGCGGCATTGCTGGCTTCCTGCGTCATCGGGTAGCGATGGAAGTCGGCGCGTGAGCGATATCCAGACCCTTCTCGAGACGTTGCTCGCGGAGCTGACCGGAGGTCCCGTGGAGGTCGCCAATGCAGTGCGACTCTCGGGCGGAGCAACGCGGGAGACATGGGCGTTCGACGTCACCGTCGGCCGGGAGCGGGACCCGCTGCCGGCCGTGTTTCAGAGCGCCGTCAGCGAGGATCTGCTTTTCGGCGAGGGGCGCAGTCTCGAATTCGAAGTGCTCCAGGCAGCGCAGCGCATGGGAGTGCCGGTTCCGCCGCCCCTGTGGCATAGCCGGCTGCCGGACGGTCGAAGCTTCACGATCACCGGCCGGATCGAGGGCGAGGTCCTTGGATCGAAGGTCGTCAAGCTGGAATCCCTTCGAGCCGCGAGACTGAGGCTGCCCGTGCAGCTGGCAGCGGCGCTGGCGCGAATCCATTCGATTCTGCCTTCTCAAACTGATCTGGACCTCAGGGCTCCCGCTCCCGACGAGCTGCCGTCGCTCTCCGAGCTGCGACGTTTCGAGCTCGCGTACCGGCGATGCACGCCAAACCCGCACCCCGTGATCGAGCTCGCGCTTCGCTGGCTCGCAAGCCATCTGCCGCCGTGTCCGCGGATCTCCCTGGTGCACGGTGACTTTCGCGTAGGTAACTTCATTGTCACTCCCGCAGGGCTCGCTGCAGTGCTCGACTGGGAGCTCGCTCACTGGGGAGACCCGCTAGAAGACCTGGGCTGGATGCTCGTCCGCTCCTGGAGGTTCGGATCGCCCCTACAAGCCGGAGGCTTGTGCACCAGTGAGGAGTTGATCGACGCCTACGAACGCTTTGCTCATTCACAGGTTGACCGCGATGCCGTGGAGTACTGGAAGGTCTTCGGCAACCTGAGGTGGGCCATCCTGACGATCAAGCAGATGTCGCGCCACCTTTTGGGGCAGGAGAAGAGCATGGAACTGGCCAGCCTCGGTCGCAGAACGGCCGAAGCTGAATGGGAGCTTCTGAACCTCATTGAAACGCGGCCGGACTGATGCAGGACCGACCCACCGTCGACGAGCTGCTCGACGCTGTTGCTGCGTTCCTTCACGGCGACGTCATGCCGCATACGACGGGACGGCTGAGCTTCCATGCCCGCGTTGCAGGCAATCTCCTCCAGATGCTGCGCAGGGAACTGAGCGGCGAAGAGGATCATCTCGAAAGGGAGTGGGCCGGTCTCAACGCACTCCTCGGAGAGCGGGCACATCCCCAGACGTTAAGCGGCCTCCGCGCGGCCATCCTCGAGCGCAACGAGGAGCTATGCCGCCGCATCCACGACGGCGAGGCCGATCAGGGAGCGATGCGCACGGCCGTACTATCTCACCTTCGTGAAGTGTTGCGGTCCACCCTCTCCGTCTCGGACCCGGGACTGCTCGCTCAGGGGTGAGCGGCGCGGTGTGACAACGGCCGGATGCCGTCCATCTGCTCATCCGTTAAGGAGCGTCGTCGGCCTCTCGCTCCTGCTGGTGGTGGGACTCGCGGCCGGTGGGGCGTGGATCTGGCACCGACCTCAGGGGCCGCAGGCTCCGGCCCCAGTCTCGGCGCGCGAGCGCGAGCAGTGGCGCATGCCACCTCTCACGCTGCTGAAGCACCCGGAGTGGTCGCCGGGCAGGAAGGTGCGATTCTCGCGCTTCGCGGGTACCTACTGGTAGCGATGCTCCTGCTCATTGTCAAAGCCGTCCAACTCGCTGTGGGGGGATAACCTGACTGGGGTGTAGGGTAGGCAGCGGGAAAAGGGCCAGCCGGAATCAGTGGGCACCTCGCCAGCGGCCTCCCCAAACACATCGCAGCTTCTGTCCTGTAGGCACGGGAAGTCGCCGCCCCGTCCTCCAGCAGGATCCGGGGCGAAGCGTGGCAGAACTCATCGGAATCGCCGGCAAGGCCGAGGCTCTTAGATGCCTTCAAAACACGTCAAACCAGCGATTTCGGGATCTCACTTGACGGCATAAAGCAGGTCCACCGCGCGTTCATCCGCGGCCGAACACCCTGCAACACCCTGACAATATAGCGAGCGGCGAGCAGTTACAGATCTACGTAAGTTTCCCCAGACTCTCTGCGCCCAGTTTGGCGAGGATCGCGGCAAGCACAGCGTCCTGCTTCTGCTGCGATTCTCTCTGCTCTTGCAGAATCTCTAACTGCCTCGTGCTGATCTCGTGCAATAGCTGTAAGGTTTCATGGTCCGCTTCGGCCCGCGCTTCTCCGGTCTGAGCCACGACGTTCTGCCCCACTATGATCACGGGACGGGGGACGGGGAAACTACCGGAAGATGAGCACCAGAATGACGATAATGACAACGAGTGTAAGGAGACCGCCACCGATATACATACCGCACGTCCTTCTCTGACTTCGATTAGCCAACATGACGAGGCAACAGAAGCGCTGACCCGTTCGGACTCCATTCATCATCCACGACAGGAAGCGCCACATCCATACGTCACCGAGCTGCAGTCAGCTACACCGGCGCTACTCTTTACCTACTCCCTCACTATTGCTCGGTCTGCTCTTGGCCAGGGCGCGAACGCTGAGGCCGAGCGGTGTCGTGCGGACGGGCGCTTCTTCCGGTGTTGCACCGGTGTAACCAGCACCATGTGGTCATCGTGTACCACGCCAGGGCGCAGCACGAGGCATGCGACCGGCCCCGCTCGACTTCATGCCCGTTGCTGCGTTGC
>DAINCT010000113.1:0-9673 GCA_036732245.1 Chloroflexota bacterium
TCGATGGAGTCATCCCGGGCCGAAAGCGAGAGCCGATTCCCGAAGAGGTGCGTCGCTTCGTCTTTCGGCGCGACGGCGGCCGCTGCCAAAACTGTGGAAGCCAGGAGCTCCTCCAGTACGACCACGTCATCCCGTTCAGCATGGGTGGCAGCAGCGAACCAGAGAATCTGCAGCTTCTGTGTGCTCCCTGTAACAAGGCGAAGAGTGGACGATTGTAGACCTGTATAGGGGCGCCGTTCGAGTCGATAGCTGCAGGCGCGAACAACGCACCGGATTGTGATGAGAGGTGCGGTCCGTGCGGTCTATGATGCAACCAATACATGGCCGGCTAGCGGAAAGGAGTGGCGTGCAATGACGAAGAGTCGGGACGTGATGGATGCATATGTCGGGGCCTGGAACACGGATGATCCGGCGGAGCGACGGCGTCTGGTGCAACGTGCTCTAACCGAGGATGCGGTAGTCGCCTATCCGAATTTGTCGGCCGAGGGGCAAGAGGAGATCGCGGCCGCCATTGGAGGACTGCACGAGCAATTACCGGGTGTCCACTTCGTGCCGACCAGTGGAATCGAGGAACACCATGGCTGGCTTCGAGCCACATGGCGCATGCTCGAGGGAGACGGCTCGATCCGATCGGATGGCGAAGATGTGGCCGAGATCTCCGGGGACGGACGGTTCAGCCGGGTCATTGGCTTTCATAATCCCGCGCCCCCTCAATAGAGCGTTGACATCGCCGATTTGCGTGGTCTGCCACAACTGGTAGCGTGACCGTACCGAAAACCGTACCACAAGACACCTTCCCTTTTGCACACAATAGGCGTACCATCTCCTTGTCGAGCGCCGAGTAGTCCTTCCGAATCAGATCAAGACGTTCTCGCGCTTGGTCACCTGTCGGCCATCTGGACACCGTAGCGTCGTTCGAACAGTCATAAGGAGATGCAGGACATGGCAAACTCAGTCGCACTTGAACAGGTTCTAGCAGTTCTCCCGGCATCCGACCTGGGCCGGGCGCGGCAGTTCTACACTGAAAAACTCGGTCTCACCCCCATTGAGGACAACATGGCTGGGCTGTTCTTTCAGATCGGTCCCCGCAATGCCTTCCTGGTCTATGAGGCGGCAGGTCCGGCCAGCGGCCAGCACACCCAGGCCGGTTTCCTGGTGCCGAATCTCGATGCTGCCATGTCCGATCTCAGGAGCCGCGGCGTGACCTTCGAAGAGTATGACATTCCTGGTGTACATACCGAGAAAGCAGTCGTGACGTTTCCCAACGGTCGAGGCGCCTTTTTCAAGGATAGCGAGGGCAATATCCTTGGATTGAACGAATTGAACGCGGAGGCCCGATCCTCCATGGGGATCTGATGGATGCGGAAGAAGAATTGATGAAAGAAACCGTGCGTGCATTCAAAGCGGGCCTGCATGGCGAGGAGTACGACAATCCGTTTACCGAGGCCGAGGAAGCTGCCGGCCAGGCGGACTCTCAGCAGGTCGAGCCAGAGCGCAACAAGGGTGAGGACGGGAGATAACCGCCGTAGCGCCCTCTAAGGGCGACCTTGCCGCGCATGCCACGCCGCGAGCGCGGCTCGCTCTCGTGCGCGGCTCAGGCCGGCACGCCACTCGTGATCGGGCGTGAAGGTCGCCGCCCACTCGCGGGTCTCACGAATGGTGTCTCGCAGCGGACGACATGTCAGACCAGCCGCGACAGTGCGCCGGCAGTCGACCCGAAAGAACCCGCGATACTCGCCGACGTCGGGCACCCAGGCGGGTAGATCCTGCCACGCCTGAAGGGCCTGTTGCTCCAGGAATTCGGCCGGCACCCAGTTCAACACGGCGTCGCTGCCCGATTCGGCTTTCGATTCCTCCAACACTCGACCGATCGATAGGGGGTAGTCGGGGCCGGTCGCGTTATAGACGCCGGTTAACCGCCGTTCCGCCAGGTCAATCATCCAGGACGCGAGGTCGTGCGCGTCGATCATCTGGATCGGGTCCTGTGGCTTGCCGGGCGCCAGTACCTCACCTCATCCCACCCGTTCCTCGACTCCCTCCTGAGATCGGGCCATGACCTCATCCGTGTATACGATCGTGGCGAATTCTTTGTGCAGATTCGCGATTGTCATGGACTGGACGTCCTCGGCGGTATGCAGCACTCCATCCGGGCCGATGAGATCGTAGGCGGCGGTAGCATCGGTAACAAAATAGGTCTCGAACCCGAGATTGCCCGCCATACGCGTCGTGGTCTCGACGCAGTGGTTGGTGGTCAGCCCGACAATAATCAGCGTGGTGATGCCGGCGGCGCGCAGTCGCTCCTCGAGATCGGTTCCGATGAATGCGCTATTGGCCGACTTCTCGAGCACGGGCTCTCCGGGAAGCGGGCGCACGATATCCATGATCTTGCTCGCCGGGTTAGAGACGTGGAACGGTGAACTTGGGTGGGGGGAAAGGTCACGGATGAAGAAGAGAGGACGGCGGGTGCGCCGCCATTCGTGCAGGAGGCGCGCGATCTTGTTTTCGGCATCCGGGTTATTGCGGCGTCCTCGCTGTGGATCGTTGAAAACATCCTGTACGTCCACGATGATCAGAGCGGCGTTCGGATCCAGAGTGTTCATGACGGTTTCCTTTTCACTTTCGGTCATTATGCGGCGGATGGTGGAGAGGGATTGACGCTGCCGGCCGGCGGGATCGAAGTTCTCAGGCCGCAGCCAGGTTTCAAATGCAGCCCTGATACGCGGCCACTCTCGATCGACGATGGAGTACCAGGCAGTGTCCCGGTTCCGGTTCTTGACCATCATGTGCTGCCGGAAAATTCCCTCGTAGGTGAAGCCAAAGCGGAGCGCCGCACGCCGCGACCGCTCGTTGCGCGCGTTGCATTTCCACTCCAGCCGGCGGTACCCCAGATCGTCGAAGGCATGCCGGGCGAGCAGATAGATAGCCTCGGTGGCCTGTCTGGTGCGCTGAAGAGAGGGCCCGAACCAGATAAACCCGATTTCGATCACACCGTGATCAGGCGCCATCCGGAGGAAGCTCACCATGCCGGCCGGTTCACCGGAGCGCTCGTCGACCACGGCCAGAAACAACGGATCTTCCGAGCTCGCGGCCGAGATGAGCCAGGTATTGAAGTCGGCCTCGGTCGGGAATGGCCCGACCGGCAGGTACTCCCAGAGGGATGGATCACGCGCGTCGTGGGATGCTTTGAAAAGGGCGGGTGCGTCCTGCGTTGGATCGACCGGTTGGAGCCGAACGGTGGATCCCGCCAGCACCCGGCGCGACGGGCGCGCCACCGGCGCCCAATCGGCGAGTAGGCTCTCGTCGTCGTCCATCTGGGTCTCCTCTCTAGACCAGCGGGCCCGCCGCCCCGCTGCCCAGCGACAGTATCAGTTCGGGGCGCAGCAGATGCGACTCCAGCACGCGCCCGAGTCCCGCCACGCCTGCCTCGATGCGTTCCGGTGCATGGACCCCGAAGCTCAACCGCATCGCGGCCTGCGGCCGGGGCCGCGCCAGAAAAGCCTCACCCGGGGCGAGACCGATGCCCTGTCGGAGGGCATCAGCCGTGAAATCACGCTCGATGATTCCCGGGGGCAGCTCCACCCACAGACTCAAGCCGCCGGCGGGTACCGTCCACGTGCACCGGGGCATATGACGCAGCAAGGCTCGCAGCATGGCGTCACGCCGTTGCTGGTAGGTCGCTCGAACCAGACTGAGGTGGGTTGCCATATGGCCGGTCCGCAGGTAGTATGCCAGCGCACGTTGCATCAGAGCGGAACACACGAGATCGCTGCTCTGCTTGGCTGCCGCCAGCGCCGGCAGGAGAGAAACCGGAGCTACCAGGGCACCGAGCCGCAAGGCGGGAGCGAGCATCTTCGAGAAACTGGTGAGGTAGACGACGCGCTCGTTCCGGTCCAGGCTGTGCAGCGCTGCCGGAGCGGACAGTTCGAAGCCCAAGAGGCCGTAGGTATCGTCCTCGAGCACCACGAAATTGTGCGTATCGGCTAGCCGCAGCACAGCTTCCCGACTCTCGCGGGTGAGCGAGGTGCCGGTGGGGTTGTTATAGGTCGGGACGAGGTACAACAGACGCGGCGCGTGCTCGGAACATGCGGCTTCCAGGACCTCGAGGCGCAATTTGCCGCCGTCGTTGGGGATGCCGACCACGCGCTGGCCACGCAACGCCGCGAGCTCCAGCACACCGGGATACACCGGCTCCTCCACCAGGATCACGTCGCCGGGCTCGGTCAACGCGCGCAACGCGATGTCGATACCCTGTTGAGCTCCAGATGTTACCAGCACATGGTCGGGAGCGACCGACATGCCACGCCGGAGCAGGAGGGAGGCCAGTTCCGCACGGAGTTCGGGCTCGCCCTGGATGTGGCCGTAGCCCAGGGTTCCGTCTGCCGTGAGGGCGGCCTGCAAGGCACGCCCCAGCTCCTCGGTCGGATACGTCTCGGCGGCCGGAAAGGCCTGGGCGAACGACAGGAGATCACCGTGCTCACCCCACCGCAGGAGATTTGCCAGAACTCCCTGACTGACCCAGGGCGCAGGAGGTGTTGGTCGATCCGCCGGGGGAACGGTCGGAGCGCCGGCCGTGACGAAGGTGCCACGCCCCACGTGAGACTCGACCAGTCCCTCCGCCTGTAATTCGGCGTAGGCGGAGTGAACGGTGAGACGGGTCAGCCCACATTCAGCGGCGAGTTGGCGCACCGGGGGAAGGCGAGAACCGCCCCGAAGAGTGCCGTCTTGGATCTGCGCGCGCACCTGATTGACGATCTGCCGGTAGATCGGGACCGTCGTGTGCCTCTCAAGTGCGAGTTCCAAGGATTGTCACACCTCTCGGGAGAGCCGGTTGGTCATTGTCCTACTTGCCTGCTCGGGTACGCACTGCGATTGTCTTGCCCACCGAGCCGATTCCTGGTCCGTACGATTTCCTGGGATTCGATCCATAATTCAGCGGCGGCAAAGGTCATCGCAGTGCCACAGTAGCACGAGTGGCACGTTTTGAAAAGGGTGAAATCGACTCATGCAGCCTCAGAGCCACGATTGTCCTACATAACTCTCGGCAATTGTCCCTGTACAAGTTAGCGCCGGTGGTATAGCGTGTCATCCTGGACAAGATGTGAAAGGGGTCAGATCGTGGAGATCTCCTGGTCTGAACGATACGCGCGACGGACGCACCGCATGGCGGGATCGGCCGTTCGAGAGCTACTGAAGATTACGGAGCAACCGGGGTTCATCTCACTCGCGGGAGGTTTACCCGCGCCGGAGCTCTTTCCGCTGGAGGAAGTGGCCGCGGTGAGTAAACGAATTCTGGCCGAGGCTGGACCGGTGGCGCTTCAGTACAGCGCGACCGAAGGGTACCGGCCGCTGCGCCAGCTCATCGCCCAGCGCCTGCAGTCGGACGGTGTAGTCGCCGGGATCGACAACGTGTTGATTACTACCGGTTCACAGCAGGGGCTCGATCTGGTCGGCAAGATACTGGTTGATCCAGGTGATGCCGTGGTCGTGGAATCGCCCACCTATCTGGCGGCGTTGCAAGCGTGGAACGCGTACGAGGCAGAGTTCGTCGGTGTGGCCTCGGACGGGTGCGGAATGGAGGTCGATGGACTCGAGCGGGTGGTCGCTCGGGAACCAAAGATGATCTATTGTCAGCCGAACTTTCAGAATCCAAGCGGCGTGACGCTGACGCGGGCACGCCGCGAGGGTTTGGTGGAGTTCGTTCACCGCCATGGGGTACCGGTGGTCGAGGACGCTCCATATCATGAGCTCAGGTTCGAGGGCGACCATCTGCCCGGACTGATGGCACTCGAGGCGACTCAACAACCGGATACAGAGCAGTACCACGGCAATGTCATCGCGCTCGGCACCTTCTCCAAGGTGCTGGCACCGGGACTTCGGGTGGGCTGGGTGGTCGCGGCAGCACCGGTCATCGCCCAACTCACGCTGGCCAAGCAGGGCACGGATCTTCACACCTCCACCTTCGACCAGATGATCGCGTACGAATTGCTGCGCAGCGGGTTCCTGGAGGGCCACAAGCAGATCATCGTGCAGACGTACCGGGAGCGGCGAGACGCCATGCTTGATGCCGTAGCCAACTGCTTCCCGCGGGGCGCACGCTGGACTCGCCCGCTGGGAGGAATGTTTCTGTGGGTCGAGCTTCCCGAGACGATCGACACCGCCGAGCTGTTGCCGCGGGCGATGGAGCAGCAGGTCGCGTTCGTGCCGGGCGCGGCGTTTCATGTCGATGGTACGGGCCACCACACGATGCGTCTCAACTTTTCCAATTCGACGCCGGAACAGATCCGCGAGGGCATTTCTCGGGTGGCCGGCGAGCTGCACCGAATGGGATGAGCGCCACGATGAAGAAGGCCCACGCGACCGAGGCATTGCTCCTTGGCTCGCTGGCGGTTCTGCTCTTTAGTTTCACGCTGCCCGCCACGCGCGTCGCAGTGCCGGTGTTCGGCACCACGGTGGTAGGGTTGGGCCGCTCCCTGGTCGGAGGCATCCTGGCCGGTGCCTTCCTGCTGCTGAGACACGAGCGGTTTCCCGATCGTCGTTACTGGGGCAGGCTGGCGCTCGTTTCGTGCGGTGTAGCGGTGGGATTCCCACTATTCATCTCGCTGGCGCTCAATCACGTGACCTCCGCGCACAGTGCCGTAATCGTCGGGATGCTCCCCGCCTCCACCGCCGTGCTATCCGTGGTGCGGGCCGGCGAACGACCTTCGCTCGGATTCTGGCTCGCGGCCGGCTTCGGACTGATCGCGGTGATCGGCTTCGCCGTGATCCAGGGAGCGGGGCGGCCCCAGCCGGCTGATGTACTTGTCCTGATCGCGGTGTTGATGGGAGCGCTGGGGTATGCCGAAGGCGGCGCACTGGCCAGGGAAATCGGTGGATGGCGCGTCATCTCATGGGCTCTAGTCCTGCCCATCCCCATTCTCGCGCCAGTGGTCGGCCTGTCGCTGCTGCATTCCACGGTGCATCCCACGGCCGGCGCCTGGCTGGGTTTCGGCTATGTGGCAGTGGTGAGCACCTACCTTGGGTTCTTTCCCTGGTATCGAGCACTGGCCCTGGGTGGCGTGGCGCGGATCAGTCAAATCCAGCTCGCTCAGCCGGTCCTTACCCTCGTATGGTCGGCCCTGCTGCTGGGCGAACATATCGACGCCGGCACCATGGTGGCGGCTGCCCTGGTGCTGGTGAGTGTGGGGGCCAGTCAGCGGATGCGGGTACGGCAGGTGGCGGTTGCCTCGGGGCCTCCCCGGTCTCCAGTCCTTGCTCAGGAACGAGTAGATATACGCCCGACGCCGGCTCCGTCAGCGATAATGACTCGTGTGCCGGCGCGAAGAAAGGACTGCTCAACCATGACTGGCCAACGAGATCGTTTTCTGACTATGAAGCAGACGGGAAAGCCCATTGTCATGCTGACGTGCTATGACTACCCGACCGCCGTTATGGAGGACGAGGCCGGTATCGACGTGGTCCTGGTAGGCGACAGCGTAGGTACGAACGTGCTTGGCTATGCCAGCGAGACCGAGGTGACGATGGATGACATCCTGCATCACCTGAAGGCGGTTCGCCGCGGGATCCAACAGTCGTACATCCTCGCCGATCTTCCCTACCGGTCGTATGAGACGCCGGAAGACGCGCTTCGCAATGCGCACGCGCTGCTGGCGGCCGGCGCGGATGGCGTCAAGTTGGAAGGTGGCGCGGAGCGGATCGAGGTGGTACGGGCCCTGGTTGAGCGCGGGATCGACGTCTGCGGGCATATCGGCTTCACGCCGCAGACGCTCGGATCGAAGGGCAGGGTGCAGGGGAAGTCGTACGATCGGGCGTGGCAACTGCTCGAGAGCGCGGAAGCACTGGAAGAGGCGGGTATCATGATGCTCGTCGTCGAACTGGTGACCGAGCAGGTTTCAAAGGCGATCACCGAGCGTCTGCACGTCCCGACGATCGGCATCGGGTCCGGACAGTATTGCGACGGCCAGGTGCTGGTCGTGACCGATGTACTGGGTCTCTCGCCCTTCACCATGAAAATCGCCAAACGATACGCCGGGTGGCGCGAAGCGGCCGAACAGGCGATTCGTCTGTATCGCGATGATGTGATCGCCTCCCGCTTCCCAACCACGGCCAACGCCTTTCCGGTCGAAGCGGAAGCGCTGGAACGGCTCGAGGCAAGTCTCGCGGCCTCGAAGTAACGCTGCTTTATACGCAGCGGAGCGGGGAGGTTACTCCTCGAAGACTACTGCCCGACAGAAGGCTGCTTCACCGCCCTGGAACCGCCAGGGGAAACAACCGAACTGAACCTTGCGGTCGAGCACCTGGTCGATCTCGCCACCCAGATTTTCGATGTGGATTATGTCATGCGGGAAGAGCAGCCAGTGCATGATCTGGTAGTCGGCCTTCGGGAAGATCTCCGTCAACGGACGGCCCAGAGCTTTCTCTGCCTCTTCCGCCTCGTCGGCGCGCATCGTTCGGATCACGGTATTCATAGGGTGATCAGCCGAGCCGGCGTCCACCGCCAGCCACCGAACGCCGCGTTCGAGCACCCACTCCGCAAACGCACGCGTGGGCCCGGGATGGCGGATGAAGTAGCGGGTTTCGTCCGCCCCCGATCGATCGACCCAGTTATCGGGATAGTACTTGTGATAGCCGGTGTGGATGATCAGAATGTCGCCGCGATCGATGGTATGGCCGGTTTCCCGCTCCCACCGCTCGAAGTGTTCTGGGCCGTATAGTTCGTAGTCGCCGATGCCCATGCGTTCCAGATCCACCACGGCGGCGGGACCAACCAGAAACTCGAGCGGAAAATCGCCGATGAACTTTCCGCCACTCTGAAAGTGGGCCGGTGCGTCGAGGTGGGTCGCGACGTGGAGTGTGGACTGGAGCTCCTGACCTCCGGCCCTATCGAAGGCCAGTCGCTTGATCCAACGCACCGAAGGACTGCCATATCCGGCGAAACCGGGTGTATGCACCGAGAAATCCTGACTGAGATCAAGCATCCGGGTTATCGGCACGTCATCCTCCCTTGTATCCGTGCTGTGACTCAGCCATATCGTAAGGGTTTCTGCTCAAATGAGATCCCCTCTCAGTCCATCCAAACGCCTGCCGTGACATTGATATCGGTCCCGGTGATGTCCCGCGAGGCACAGTCTGCCAGGAAAACGACGGTCCGACCAACACTCTCGGGAGCGACAAAGCTGCCCACCGGGCTCTGCGCCAGGACATTCGCGCGAACTTCCTCGGGTGTTGTGCCCTGCGCTTCGGCCTGGGCCGCGATCACCCACCGGATGCGCTCGCCTTCCACATAACCGGGGCTCACGGTGTTGACGGTGATGCCATCCTGGCCGACTTCCAGGGCGAGCGACCGGACAAAGCCGGTGAGCGCCATCTTGGTGGCGGCATACGAGGTGCGGTGCAGGAGCGGGCGGCGCCCGGTCATTGAGGAGATAGCGATAATGCGTCCCCCGCCAACGGATTGTCGAAGGAGGGGGAGAGCTGCCCGGCACACCCGAAAGAACCCGGTGATATTGACCTCGAATACTTCCGCCCATGCAGTGTCCTCGATTTCCTCGATGGGTTTCGAGGGGCCCGGTAAGCCGGGGTTGTAGACGACCACGTCGAGGCGCCCGTGCTGCTCGGCGATGTGTTCCATTGCCTGGCCGATTGATGATGGCTCGCGCACATCGAGGTGGAGGAC
>DAINCT010000114.1:0-9651 GCA_036732245.1 Chloroflexota bacterium
CTGAAAACCGGCTGGCGCCGGTCGCCGGGGACGGAGCCCCGGCCTACATGAATAAAAAAGCCAGATCCGATGCATGGGTAGCTGCATAGCGAGAGGCACTCGAGGAACGGCAGCCGTCTCGCTGGCCGAATCAACGGGCCTCCGAGCGAATCGCCGCGCTCGTCGTCGTACGCAGGCGGTCCAGTTCATCGACGTTGTGCCACGACATCTGCCGACGGCCATTCTCCAGATCATGGATCATATCGACCAGCGCGGTCGTCAGTGTCATGTCGAGGCCGTGGCTTTTGCCAACCTCCGCCACGAGGCCGATCTGCTGATCCACTTCCGTCTGGCGATGACGCACCGCCAGGTCGCGCCAGATACCGCTCTTGACCTTGAGATCCCGCCGTCGCCGGGCCACGAGTTCATCGAGCGAACGGTTAATGGCGTCCGGATCACGATTCTCCGGTGGGTAATAGAGAGACGGTTCCACGTTGTCGAACGGCTCGGGTTTCACCTTCTCCAGGGCGGCGACCTCGTAGACCTCGGATGCGAGCTCGATCATGAGAGGGCGATAGCGGTCAATCACGTCCGCCATGGTCTCGTCGGCCAGCGCCGTGGCAAACAGCATGTTGGCATATCCCATCTTGCCCCAGAGATAACCCCAGATGTTGTCCGTCACCTGGGCAGTGCCCCAATGCTTCATGACGCGTTGCAAGTCACGGACGCGCGGCGAATCTCGCCCGTCCAGTTCCCCCAGATAGAGACTCCCCGCGCCGCCATAGCTAATCAAACCGGGCTCGAGATAGTCCGCCGAAAAGTTGACGAAGCATCCGACGGTGCGGTCAGACCCGGCCAGATCTGAAATTACACGCTCGCACAAGCCGTTCTGCAGAGAGACGATCGAGGATTCCGGGGAGAGGTGTGGCAGAAGCGTGCGGACGGCTTCCGCCGTGTGCTGCGCCTTCACGGCCAGGAACACCATATCCAGGGGTCCTCGCAAGTCATCGGGAGCAGACGCCTCGGCCGGAACGGTGAAGGTCTCGTCGAACGCTTGAATCGTCAGTCCGCGTCGGTTCATCGCCTCGACGTGATCGAGATCGCGATCGACGAAGCGGACCTGCTCGCCGGATCGTACGAGATAGGCCCCCATGGTCCCGCCGATCGCTCCCGCGCCGACAATAGTGATGTTCACGGATCCCTCCTTACGCTCCGATAGCCAGCAGTGGGTCGCCGGCATTCATGGCGAGAGAGGTCACGAGGAACACGATCTCGCCACCGGCCACCGCTGAGAGGCTCTGCAGCTCACTGCCAAAATAGTCGGTGATACGGCCGATCGGCTGTCCCTCGCGCACGGTCTCGCCGATCTGCACGTTCGGATGGAAGAGACCATCCTGCTCCGCCCGCATCCAGGCGAACGTGTCGTAGACGCGCTGACCGGCATGGACGGGCTTGTCACCGGGAAGCACCCCCAGATAGCGTAGAACACCCAGCGCCCCCTCCTTGTGCGCCTCGACCAGTTCATCCGACCATACGCCCTGGCCGCCAATCTCCGCCAGGACAGCAGGGATACCGGCAGCGGTAGCTGCGGCGTAGGTTGAACCCGCCGTCAGACCGCGGATAATGCGCTCGATTCCAGTGGCTTGCGCCATCTCGAGTGACGTCTGTTCTACCTGTTTGTCCTCAGAGGCCAGATATATCGCGAACGGAACCAACGCCTCGATCATGTCACCGCCATGAAGATCCAGGTAGTAGTCGGACGGCCGAATGATGGTCTCGAATATCCAGTAGGCCAGTCGCTCACTGGGCATGCCGTCTTTGTTTCCAGGAAACATGCGATTCAGATTGTTGCCGTCGAGGCCGGACGTATAAATGGCCCGCCGGTGGAACGAGGTCGTGTTGACGATGGGAACGACGACGATGCTGCCGCGTACCCGCGTCGGATCGATCTCGGTTCCCAGGCGGCGTGCCGCCTCGATACCGACATATTCAGCGCCATGCACTCCCGCAGTAACACTCACGCGCGGTCCTGCCTGGCCGCCATTGATCGCAATGACCGGCACGGTCACCGTTTCCTCGCCGAGCGGCACGTCTATCGTCTGGGCGGCGCGTTCCCCGCTTGCAACGCGCATATCTCCAATTACCAGCGGGTCATTCACACGTCCCCTCCCTCTGCAACAATTCTCCGAGATAGTGACCGGTCGTGAGCCGGCCGACCTTTGTGGCGCGCACGGGTCGCCCACAAGTCTCCCATGCCGCATGGCGGCACCACCCGGCATGAAAATGTGCCATTTTCAAAGGAGGGACGACGCTACGGCGTCCATATGCTTAGCGCGTCAATCTGGGATCAAGCACGTCGCGGAGCCCATCTCCCAGGAGGTTAAAGCCAAGCACCGTGATCAGAATGGCAACCCCGGGAAAGGTCGCGATCCACGGAGAGGAGAGCATGTACGAGCGGCCGTCGGCCAGCATGGCTCCCCAATCCGCGGCCGGTGGTTGCGCGCCCAGTCCCAGGAACGAGAGGCCGGCCGTTTCCACGATCGCCAGGCCGACCGTGAGCGTGGCCATGACGATGATCGGCCCGAGCACATTCGGCAGGATATGACGCCGCATCACGGTGCGAGCGGGCACGCCCAGCGCATGAGCTGCCTCAACGTACTCGTTCTCCCGCGTTTCCAGCACGGTTCCCCGCATAAGTCGAGCAAATTGCGGGGTGTAGACAATACCGATGGCGATGACGGCACTCCTCAAACCGGTCCCAAGAATCGACACGATCACGAGCGCGAGAAGAAGGTACGGGAAGGAGAGCATGATGTCCGTCAAGCGCATCAGGAGTGTGTCGATCCAGCGGCCATAGAAGCCGGCGATCAGACCGATGAATACTCCGAGCACCGTTGCAATGCCGTTCGCGACCAGGCCGGTCAGTAAGGCGGAGCGAGTGCCGTACAGAATGCGAGACAAGATGTCGCGTCCATACTGATCGGTCCCGAGATGATGGGCCGAGGACGGCCCACTGAGTTGGACCTGGAACGATTGCTGAAACGGATCGTAGGGCGACATCCAGGGTCCGGCCAGCGCGACCAGCAGAAGGATTCCGAGGATAACCAACCCGATGACGGCGGACCGATTACGAAGCAGAAGATAGATGCGCCTGTGACGCTGCGACCAGGTACTGGGCGCCCAGACCATATCCGCTTCTGGGATTGGGACGCCAAGCTCGGTCTGGAAGGCATCTGCCATTACTGGTATTTGATCCTCGGATTGAGGTAGGCGTACAGCACATCGACGGCCAGATTGACCATGACGAAGAGGAAGGCGGCGATGATCACCACTCCCTGGACCACCGAGTAATCGCGATACAGGATACTCGTCACGGCCAATTGCCCGATTCCTGGGAGGGCAAAGACCGTTTCAGTGAGCACGGCGCCGGACAGCAGAAGTCCGAGCTGCAATCCGATGACTGTCAGGACCGGAATCATGGCATTGCGCAGGGCATGTTTCCAGACGACAGTCCTGCGACGCAAGCCCTTGGCCCGTGCGGTGCGAACGTAATCTTTTGCCATTTCCTCAACCATGGTCGCGCGCGTCAGGCGGGCAATGCTGGCAGCAGGAAAAAGCCCGAGCGTAATGGCCGGCAGGATGAGATGTTGCACGCTGGATTTCAGTGCCGGCGTATTACCGGTCAGCAGACTGTCAATCACCGTCATGCCGGTGATGCGGTGCAGGTCGATGTTGGTGTCGAGAGAACCGCCGATCGGAAGCCACTGCAAGATGCCACCAAAGTAGATCAGGAGCAGGATACCGGTCCAGAAAACGGGCATTGAGACTCCCACCAGGACGGTCGACATCGAGATGGTATCGAGCAGCGAGTTACGGTGGGTGGCCGCCAGGATCCCAACTGAGACTCCAATCAGCACGGACAGAGTAAGGGCGGCGATGGTGAGTTGAATGGTCGTCGGGAGTGCCTGTCCGATATCGGAGAGCACGGAATCGTGCGTCCGGATGGAAGTTCCCAGATCGCCGTGCAGTAGCCCCCCCAGGAAGTACCAGTACTGCACGATGACGGGTTGGTCGAGGTGCAGTTGGTGACGTATGCGAACGATATCCGCCGAGGTCAGAGTTTGTCCGCTCATGGCGCTGGCTGCATCGCCCGGCACCACGTGCATGCTGAAGAACACGATGATGCTGATGCCGAGCAGCACCGGGATCAGCAGGACGAGACGGCGAGCGATGTAGAGACCCATTGGCAGCTACCACGGCGAACCGGCAGGCGGCAGTGCCGCCTGCCGATTGGATGTTACGAGAGGGTGACGTCCTGCAGGTAGAAGAACATGAGGGTGGGATTGAGCGCGAAACCATGGACGTTGGATTTCACCAGACGAACCTGCTTGGTGTACGTGCCGAAAATCCATGGGGCATCAGCGTTGAGCCTGACCTGGGCCTGGCGGTACAACTTGGTCCGAGTCGCTTTGCTCGAGGTCTGGCGTGCCTGGATGAGAAGGTTGTCGAGTTTCTTATCGCGCAGGTGCGAGGTGTTGCCCACGGGAATCTGCTCCGATGAGAACAGCTCGTACAAGAAGTCGTCCGGATCGCCGTTGTCGCCTGACCATCCGGTCATGAACAGACCGTGGTACGTGCCACTGCGGGATTTTGTGAGGAAGGCACCAAAGTCCAGGGTGGTGATGTTGGCCGTGACGCCGACTGCCTTGAGGTATTGCTGTACGGCAACGGCGAGCTGACCGCCGGCCGCGTTATAGCCGCGTGGATTGGTGTAGCCGAGGAGGTCGACGGTGAAGCCATTGGGATATCCTGCCGCTTTCAAGAGCTGCTTTGCCTTTTTGGGATTGTATGGATACCCTTTTAGACTCTTGTCGTAGCTCCAGACCGGAGGCGGAAGATACGAGTTCATCGGCGCTCCGATCCCCTTGAAGAGGGAGTTGGAGAGCGCTTTCCGGTCGACCGCGTAGTTCAGCGCCTGGCGCACGCGAACGTCGTTGAGAGGTTTGACATCGGTCGTGATGCCGATGCCGTTGATGAGCTGGCCCGGCTGCTTGAGCTGGACGATTCCAGACGTATGCACCGTTGACAGAACATCCTGGGTCGTCACATCGGCATCGATCTGAGCCTCACCACGCTGCAACTTGAGCACGCGCACGGAGGCGTCCGGCACGATCTGGAAGGTGAGCCGCTTGATGGCCGGCTTGTGGCCCCAGTACGTGGGGTTGGCCTGGAGGGTGATGTGGTCGTTCTTCACCCACTCGACGAAGCGATACGGACCCGTTCCCACCGGATGCTGCAAGACCCCGGCATCCCCGGTCTTGCTCACGGCCGTGGGGCTCATGATACCGGACCATACCATGGCAAGGCTGGAGAGGAATGGACCGAACGGCTGCTTGAGGGTGATCTGAACCGTGTAGGCACCTGTCGCCTTGTAGGACTTCACCAAACCGTAGGTGAAGGAGATAAAACTCTGAACTCCCGCCAGCTTGAGCACGTAGTTCGGATTCTGCGGGTTGACCAGTCGATCGAGGTCCTTGATGTACGCGCCGGCATTAAAGGGCGTTCCGTCCTGAAATTTGACGCCTTTGCGCAGGAAGAAGGTATAGACTTTGCCGTTCTTGGAAATCTTCCAGCTGGTGGCAAGGCCCGGGCCGACGTTCGTCGTCCCCTTCTTGTACTCGACCAGTTGGTCGAGTATGCAGGAATCAATGAAGCCGGCGGAGTTGTCCTCGACGGCTTGAGGGTCAAGGCCAACCGCATCCTGAGCCATCACGATGGTCATGGCCGAGGGAGCAGCCGCCCTGCTGGCATGGACCTGGGCTGCCCTCAGCCCGCCCTGGCCACTCACGATCACGACGAGGGCGATGGCGGCTACGGCCAACCGTCTCGTATATCCGATCATAAAATCTCTCCTCCTACCATCAAATCCTTTTTTCCAATAAGCCTGATTCCGGGGAGTCGGCGCCGATCACATCAGCAATTAGTCCGCATTATAGCCGGGTGCACCCCTTTTCTTCGGCAGCCACATGTGTCGGTATACCTCCGTCGCGCCACGAGTGAGCGCCTGACACGCAGGTTCGCTGACTGTACCCGGTATAACGAAAGGAACCCGGGAGTCGCAACGAATTCGCTCCGCGCTCTGCCAACGGCGTCACTCTGCAGGTGTCGCCGCCAGCTCCCAGTAGTCCGTCCAGGCGCGGAGGCCGTCTCGAAAGCGGGAGAGGCGAAAGAACTCGTTGGGTGCGTGAAAGTCCTCATCGGCGGTGGAGAAGGAAAAATAGACGGTATCGATGCCCAGGACCCGCGAGAAGATCTCGCTCACCGGCAGGGTCCCTCCAATCAACACCGACGCCGGGTCCTGGCCGTATAGGCCCCGAAGAACCTTCCGTGCTACCTGCAATCCAGAATGATCGGTCGGGATGCGGTAGGCCGGTGATCCACCCGGACGCTCTTCGATGTGCAGCTCGATCCCCGGGGGAGTGTGCTCCACGAGGTGACGCCGAACCAGGTCCACGATCTCGTCCGGTCGTTGATCGGGTACCAGACGGCAGGAAATTTTGGCGTGAGCGCCGGCGGGAATAACCGTTTTCCCACCTTCTCCCTCGTAACCACCGCTCATGCCATTCAACTCCAGGGTCGGTCGAATCCACTGCCGCTCGAGCGTGCTGAAGCCTTGCTCGCCAAAGAGTGCCGACACGCCCACTTCTTTCCGGTATGCTTCGTCGTCGAAGGCGAGAACCGCAATCTCCGCGCGTTCCGCCGTGGTGGGCGCACGAACCGCGTCGTAAAACCCGTCGACGGCAACACGTCCGTCGGGATGGTGCAGAGAAGCCACGAGTTCCGCCAGCGCATGGAGAGGATTCTGGACCGCCCCTCCGTGCCGTCCCGAGTGCAGATCTTTGGCCGGTCCCCGGACGTCGAAGTTGAGGGCAACCAAACCCCGGCTACCGGTGATGACCGAAGGTTTGTCGACACGCCACATGGCTCCGTCGGCGCTAAGGGCATAGTCGGCACGCAGCATCTCCGCGTGGTCGGAGATGAAGGCGTTCAGGCTTGGGCTCCCGATTTCTTCCTCACCCTCGAACAGGAATTTGAGATTGATCGGCAGCGCTCCGCGCGTCGAGAAGTATGCCTCCACCACCTTGATGGGGATAAACATCGGTCCTTTGTCGTCGCTGACGCCGCGGGCATAGATGCGGTCACCCTGGAGATCGGGTTCAAACGGTGGCGTCTGCCACCGTTCGAGCGGGTCGGGTGGTTGCACGTCGTAGTGACCGTAGACGAGGACAGTGGGTTTCCCCGGCGCTCCCAGCCATTCCGCGTACACCACAGGATGACCCGCCGTGTCGAACATCTCAACGCGCAAAGGTCCGGCGCGCTGCAGCCGGCCCGCGACCCAGGATGCCGCGGCATTCACATGGGCGCGTTGGGTCGGGTCGGTGCTGACGCTGGGGATGCGGAGGAATTCCAGCAGTTCCTCCACGATGCGGTCTCCGTGGGCATCGAGGTACTGGTAAGGCGATTCAATCATTGGCTCATCCTCAAAACATTGCCTTGCCACCGTCGATGCTCAGTACCTGGCCGGTGCACCAGGCGGCGTAGTCGGAGGTAAAGAACAGCACGCCGTGGGCGATATCTGCGGCGCTGCCAAGCCGCTTCAGTGCTATGCTGTCGACCAGTTTTCCCTGGCCTTCCGCGCCGTACGATTCCCACTGGCGCTGCGTGGTGGGATTGCTGAGCACGAACCCAGGGGCAATATTGTTGACGGTGATTCCCCAGGGACCAAGCTCCTGCGCCAGTTGCCTGGTCAACCCGATCTGACCCGCCTTGGCACTGGTGTACGCCTGGATGCCGGTCAGGCTCGTGCTACGTCCCGCGCCGGAGGAGATATTCACGATCCGGCCGTACCGGCGCTCTTTCATGACCGGCGCCACGGCACGGCAGCAATAGAAGGCCCCGGTAAGGTTGACCGCCACGATACTGTTCCAGTCTCGGCCGGTCACCTCTTCCAGTGGCTTTCCCACCTGTCCAAGCACACCACCGGCCACGTTGACCAGGATCTCGATGCCCTGTTCATGCGTGAGGATTTCCGCTACCACGCTATTCACTGCGGTTTCATCCGTTACGTCGAGCCCGCGCGCATGACACTGTCCTCCCGCATCTCTGCACGCCTGTTTCGTTTCGGACAGGTCTTCCACCAGGACATCGGTTGCCCAGACTGTCGCGCCCCGCCTGCTCAGCTCCACGCAGATGCTCTGTCCTATGCCGTGTGCTGCTCCGGTGACCAGTGCGACTTTCCCGTCGAAGTTAAACTCCATCGATCACTCTCCGGGTTTCCTCCACTCCGGCCCGCCAGACCGCCATCATCTCGTCATCGGTTTTCTCATACGCTCCTCCATAGTTGCCGTCGCCGATCAGGTCTTTCACTCGCTGGGGCGGCAGAGCGCGGAGGAGATCGAGGTCGACTGGAGTCTTCATTTCCGGCGGAACCGGAGCGACGCGGTTCCAGGGAAAATTCTCCATCCAGGAGCCGTGGGAGCCGACCGCATCGACGGACTGCGCGGCCTTCGACGTCTCCGGGGCATTCCACCAGTTGTGTACCACCACCTTGGTATCGGGTCGCGTGGCCATCCACTCCGGGGCGAGCGAGCTCACCGGGCTGTTGCCGCCATGACCGTTGACGAACACGAACCGCTTGAATCCCTGTCCGGCCAGCGAGTTCAGGATGTCCCGCACCACCGACAGATAGGTGGAGACCTGCAGGCTGACACTGCCCGGGAAGGCCAGGAAGTAGGGAGTGATGCCGTAGGCCAGAACCGGGAAGACGGGGACACCGAGTGGTTCGGCAGCCTCCACGGCTACGCGCTCCGAGAGGATGGCATCGGTGCCCAGACTCAGGTAGGCGTGTTGCTCGGTGCTGCCCAGCGGAATGACGGCACGGTCGTCGTCCTTGAGATACTCAGCAACCTGCATCCAGTTCATGTCGGCGATTTTCATCCTGTCCCCCTCATATGTGGCCGAGTTCCCGGCAGTAGGCTGCCGCGAACTTCTCCCAGTTATAGACGGAAGAACGGGGACGAGGCTAAACCGGGCATCCCAGCTGCTGGAAGCACGAGCCGATGTAGGCTGAATCGAGCGTTTTAGAGGGAGAGGATATGGACGAACGAGTGACGCCCCAGACCCTACGGGCGCGAAAGCAGTCGGGGGAACCGATCGCGGGTCTCACGGCGTACGATTACCCAACTGCTGTCCTGGTCGATAGGGCGGGTCTCGATCTGGTGTTGGTGGGAGATTCTCTGGGGCAGTTGATCCTGGGCAAGGCGCGGATTGAAGACACCACCATGGAGGATATGATTCATCACTGCGCAGCCGTGAGCCGGGGGGTGGCGCGTGCCATGGTGATCGGGGACATGCCGTTCGGGAGCTATGAGACTGATCCAGCAGTTGCCGTAGAGAACGCGCTGCGGCTCGTAAAGGACGGGGGGGTGGCAGCAGTGAAGGTCGAGGGTGGCTCAGAGATCGTGCCTGCCGTCCGGGCTATCTCCGCCGCCGATGTGCCGGTCATCGGCCATCTCACACCGGCCCATGTCGCCGGCAAAGGCACTGAGGCCGATCAAGCTACTGCTGTAGTAGACGCCGCGCGAGCGCTGGAGGATGCCGGGGCGGCCGCGA
>DAINCT010000115.1:0-9642 GCA_036732245.1 Chloroflexota bacterium
ATCTCATCGCCAACCCAGATACCGTGGTCGAGGTCGGCACCGAGACCGTTCCCGTCAGAGCCCGTGTGCTCGAGGGCGAGGAGCGCGAGCCAGTGTGGGAAGAGCAGAAGCGCCGTACCCCCGGATTCGCCAAGTATGAAAAGACAACTGCCGGTCGCACGATCCCGGTGGTCCTGCTCGAACGGCGGGCATGAACCGGCCTCGACGGATCAGCTAGAGCATTCGGAAACTCGCTCTCCTTCCCGTTGCGCTCACGACCCAGGGAGTGCTGCGAGCGCGGCCGCGACCTCGTCCAGATCGGCATGGATGGTCATGGCCGAGCCCTGTGGCTCGAGGTATTGAGGTGTTTTCAGACCGCTGCCTGTCACCAGAACGACGACGCGTTCGCCTGGATGGAGCAGGCCGTCGCGGAGCGCTATCTCGAGTGCGGCGTATCCGGCCGCACCCGCGGGCTCGGCGATGATCCCCGCGCGTGAGCCAAGGACCTGAATCGCAGCCAGGATCTGCACGTCGGAGACAGCCACGAATCCGCCATGCGTGGCCCGCACGTCGCGCAACGCGGTGACGGCATTGATGCCCTTCACCACCGCGATGCCGTCCGCGATGGTGTCTGCCACCATCGGAGGGTCGCCGGATCCTTCCCAGGCATGCTTCAATGGCTGACAACCCTTCGCCTGAACTCCGACCAGCCGTGGCAGCCGATCGGTGCCTCCGCACGCCATCAGCTCCCGGAACCCCTTTGCCATCGCGCTGAGAGTCGTGCCGTCTCCCACGGGAACGATCACAGCATCCGGTACATCCCGGTCGAGTTGTTCCCAGATCTCGAAGGCGACCGTTTTCTTGGCCTCCACGGTCCAGGGGTTCGTGCCGGTGTTCCGGTCGAGCCATCCAAATGCGCGAGCGGCGCGGCGTGAGAGCTCAAATGCCGCCTCGTATCCTTCTTTGACACGAAAGACGGTCGCGCCGGCCAGCAACATCAGCCGGAGCTTCCCCTCCTTTACATGTGCCGGGACAAAGATCACGGCCCTGACACCGGCCGCGGCCGCACCCACGGCGAGCGAGACCGCCACGTTGCCGGTGGAGGCCGCAGTGATCGTCGTGATATTCCGGCGCAGCGCATCCTCCAGGACAAGTGCGGTGGCTCGGTCTTTATTGGAGCCGGTAGGCGATCTTGTCTCGTCTTTAAGCCAGAGATCCGCGAGGCCGGATTCGCGCCGTAAGCCCGGGCTGGCCATCAGCGGTGTCCCGCCTATTGCGAGGGGATATCGAACCGGCCCTGGATCGATCGGCAGCAAATCGCGATAGCGCCACATGCCATTGCTGGAGAGAGCTTCCGGCGGGATGAGGTCAGGTCCGTAGGCATACCGCAACTCGATCAAGCCGATGTCCGGGTCGTTGAGGGCGACGGCGTCCGTCAACGCGACCGACGTGCCGTTGTCATCGATTCGATTCGCGCCGACCACGATGCCCACGATTTCCTCCCGCCCCGGACAGCGATTTATAGTCCTGAATGCATCGTCTCACAACCCGCGATCGACAGCCTGGTGCGCGGCCATCGGTCCCAGCGGCCGAGTACCGGCCCGCACCTCGTCTTCGCACGCACGACCCCGCGGGCTGGGGGCGGTAGAGGCACACTGGTTATAGTGAACAGGTTCTGTCTGAGTGATCGAGCGAGGTGCGCTGCTCTCAGAGATTGAAACATGAAGAGAGGACGACATGGGGCAACAGTTCGACGCGCTGAAGGCGCGTCTGGGCGAAATCACGAACGTGTATCGGGCAAGCGCGATTCTGGCATGGGATCAGCAGACCAAAATGCCGCCAGGCGGCGCTCCAGCACGGGCTGAGGCAGTCGGCACGTTGGCCACCATCGGCCACTCTATGCTGGTTTCAGCGGAGACCGGCGAACTGCTCGCCGGTGCGGCGACAGAGGTGCAGGACCAACCATACGACGGCGACGAGGCCAGCCTGGTGCGCGTGGCACAGCGGGACTTCGACCTCCAAACCAAGCTCCCCACGGAATTGGTGAGCGAAATCCGCCGGCACGGAGCCCTCAGCCATGAGGTGTGGGCCGGGGCGCGGGAGGAGAACGACTTCGCTGCCTTTGCACCCAGTCTGGAGAAGACGCTCGAACTCAGCCGTCGCGTGGCCGAGTGTCTGGGGTACGAGGATCATCCCTACGACGCCTTGCTCGACGAGTACGAGCCGGGAATGAAAACCGGGCAGGTTCGGACCATCTTCGACGAACTCAAGACCGGTCTCATCCCGCTGGTCCACGCCATTGCCGAGCACAGCGACCGGGTCGACGATGCCATCCTCCATCAACCGTTCGACGAAGCAGCCCAGGAAACCTTCGGTGTCATGATCGCCCAAAGGCTCGGCTACGACTTCTCCCGTGGACGGCTCGATCGCGCAGTGCATCCGTTTGCCATCAGTTTTTCGGTTAACGACGTTCGGATCACCACGCGGTATGAAAACGGCTTTCTCAGTCCGGCGCTATTCGGCACCATGCATGAGGCCGGTCACGCCATGTACGAGCAGGGCGTTAGCCAGAGTCTGGAAGGGACACCCCTGGCCTCGGGAACCTCGTTGGGCGTGCACGAGAGCCAATCGCGGATGTGGGAGAACGTGATCGGACGCAGCCGTCCCTTCTGGCAACACTTCTATCCTCAACTCCAACAGACCTTCCCCAGCCAGTTGGCTGAGACCTCGCTCGATACCTTCTATGGCGCTATTAATCGGGTCTATCCTTCTCTCATCCGAGTTGAAGCCGACGAGGTGACCTACAACCTCCACATCATGCTCCGCTTCGAGGTGGAACTGGCGCTCCTTGACGGCAGTCTCGCCGTGGCCGATGCTCCAGCTGCCTGGAACGAGAAGATGCAGTCCTATCTCGGCCTCACCCCACCCACTGATACGCTGGGCATCCTGCAAGATGTCCATTGGTCGGGTGGGATGCTGGGCTACTTCCCCACCTACACCCTCGGCAACATCCTCTCGGTGGCGCTCTACGAGGCCGCACTTACCGCGCATCCTGCCATTGCCCAGGAGGTGGAAACGGGGGAGTTTGGGACGCTACGTGCCTGGCTCACCGAGCAAGTGTACCGACATGGACGGAAGTTTGAACCCAATGAGTTGGTGCAGCGGGCCACCGGAGCGCCGCTCCAGTCCACGTCCTACCTGCACTACCTCAACGACAAGTTCCGACAGCTCTACAGGCTGTAAGACCGTGTTGGTCGATTTCGACGAACTGTGGGATTACTCGCAGCCGGGGAAAACTGAAGAGCAGTTTCGAGCCCTTCTCACTGGAGCGGAAGAGTCGGGAGATGTCTCGTATCTCGCTCAACTGCTCACACAGATCGCACGGACGCAGGGGCTGCAGGGTGATTTCGGGGGGGCGCATCGAACCTTGGACCGAGTCGATGCCTTGCTGTCCGACGGTCTGCCGGTTCCACGCATCCGCGTCCTGCTGGAACGAGGTCGAGCGCTCAACTCGTCCGGTAATCCCGAGGCATCGATCCAGTACTTTCTCGAGGCCTGGGAGCTTGCCCGGAAACATGGTGAGGACTTCCACGCCATCGACGCGGCACACATGCTGGGGACCGTCGAACCACCGACCGAGCAACTGACCTGGAGCACGCGCGCCCTCGAGCTTGCCGAATCGAGCGAACAGGCGAGAGCCCGCACCTGGCTGGGACCACTTTACAACAACCTCGGCTGGTCGTATCACGACCTGGGGCGGTACGAAGAGGCACTCAAACTCTTTACTCGGGGCCTGGCGTGGCGACGGGAGCAGGAACAACCGCGGGAGACGCGGATTGCGGCCTGGGCGGTCGCACGCTGTTTACGATCTCTGGGCCGGTTCGAAGAAGCGCTCGACCTGCAGCGGGAGAACCTCCGCGCCGCCAACGACGCCGGCGACGCAGGCGGAGTGATCGAGGAAGAAATCGGCGAATGCCTCGTGGCACTGGGACGCGCGACCGAGGCACGGCAGCACTTTCATCGCGCCTACCAGGAGCTCTCGAACGATAACTGGCTGGTCGAGCACGAGGAGGCGCGACTTAAGCGGCTGCAAGAGATGGCTCGTAGGTAAGATCGGCGTGGCACTACAGACAAGATGAGCACGAAACAAGATCGCCTGATCATCTCGTTCGGATCACACCATGAGTGGGAGGCATGGCTGGCCGACCATCATACGGCCTCGAGCGGACTCTGGCTCAAGATCGCCAAGAAAGGTTCCGGCATCCAGACCGTTTCGCACTTGGAAGCTCTCGACGTCGCCCTGTGCTACGGGTGGATCGATGGTCAGAGGGACAAGTTCGACGCCGACTTCTTTCTGCAGCGGTTTACGCCACGTACCTCGAGGAGTAGATGGTCGAAGATCAACTGCGGCAAGGTCACGACACTCATCGAGCAGGGCAAGATGAACACAGCCGGGCTACGCGAGGTCGAGCGCGCCAAGGCGGACGGGCGATGGGACGCCGCGTATGAAGGGCAGAGCACCGCGACGGTCCCGGACGATCTGCAGCGAGAGCTGGAGCTAAATGACAGAGCCCGAGCGTTCTTTTCAACTCTCGATAGTAGGAACAGGTACGCAATCCTGTACCGTCTTCAGGACACCAGGAACCCCGAGACTCGGGCGCGCCGCCTCAAGAAGTTCATCGAGATGCTCAACGGTGGGCAGAAGATCCACCCGTGACGGCGCTACCATTGGTTATGTCGAGTGGAGGGCCATCGATTCCGGACGGATACTCGTCGTAGAGGACCGTGATATCGTCCTCACCGGCACGAGGTTTTGACAAGGTGGAGAACCTCAGCCGCGCCAGAATGATCAAACAGAATGGCCAATCGCCATATTCGCGCATGAATGCTTCGACATCCTGCGGTCCATGCATCATCGCTTCCTGCGGCTGCTGGCGCACCAGAATCTCCTCCAGGTGAACGAGCTCGCAGCCACTTTCTCGCACAGCGTCGAGATAATCGGAGCGGGAGTGACGCGCATTCGGCAAGATAAAGGTCTCTCCGTCGGCGACGAGAGCCGTCTCCCACCCATTGAGGACGGCTTGCGGGTGGAAGTCCGTAATCAAGAGATGACCACCGGACCGGAGGACGCGGCTATACGAGGATGTTGTAAGCTTCTTACTCTCTCTCATGGGGCGATTTTACTGTGCTGCGCCACCCCAAATCGACGGCAATCAGTTATGCCAAACCGTTGTTGGCCGAGGCCGCCTTTTGCGCCTACAGGAGTACACGAGAGACGATCCCAGGAGTTGAAACTGAGACTACGCCGCCTGCCGCAACGGATATGCGGCCAGCGCTTCTTCCAGCAGGTGGATCGCACGCCTCAAGTGCTCTTCCGCCAGGACGAAGGCCAGACGCACTTCACTGGCGCCGCGGCCTTTCCCGACGTAGAAACCCGGGCCGGGAGCGACCATCACCGTCTCACCATCTCGCTCGAAGTCCGTCAGAAGCCAGCGAGCGAAGGCCTGCGAATCGGGCACGGGCAGCTGAATCATGACGTAAAAGGCGCCCTCGGGACGTGCCACGGACACACCCGGGATTGCGGATATTGCCGCATAGGTTGCGTCCCGGCGCGACTGGTACACGCCACGCAGCCAGGTGGTGTATGCAGTCGGATTTTCGAGCAGGGGTACGACCGCCATTTGCTCGATCGTGGGGGTGGAAAGGCGCGCCATGGCCATGCGCAGCGCCGCGGTGGTGACTTCGTGATTCCGGCTGATCAAGCATCCGACTCGCATCCCCGTGGCGGAGAACCGCTTCGATACGCTGTCCACCACGATCACTGTATCCTCCATCCCAGGGAAAGAAAAGGCGCTGACGTGCTCTCGCCCGTCAAACACCAACTCGCGGTATGTTTCGTCCGCGATCACGAATAGTCCATTCCGACTCGCCGCCTCCATGACTGCCGCGAGTTCATCCCGCGTGTACACCGTTCCGGTTGGGTTGTTCGGATTGACGACTACGATGGCCCGGGTCCGAGGCGTGATGTACCGCTCGATCTCCTCGCCGGACGGCAGGTGGTAACCGGGAGCGGGTGCCGCGATGGGCACGAGCTCGATGTTGCCGACCGCGGCGAAACCCAGATAACTGGCATAGGTGGGATCAAAGATGAGAATTTCGTCGCCCGGATCGGCCACTGCCATCATGGCGAAACCGATCGCCTCTCCGCCGCCGGTCGTGACCAGCACGTCCTGGGGAGCCAGATCGATACCAAGCGTACCGTAGTAACGGCACCAGGCACGTACGGTCTCGGGTTGACCGTGTGACGGCGCGTAGGGAATGATGCCGTCAGCGGGGGGCTTGATGGCGTCCAGAATCTCGGGCGGTGCAGAGAGATCCGGCTGGCCGATATTGACGTGATAGATGTGGACGCCACGTGCCGCGGTTTCCGCCGCGAGCGGCGCGAGACCACGGATCGGTGAGGCCGGGACGCCGGCCGCCCGGCGTGAGATGTGTACGGCGCGACTCACGCGGTCGACGCCTCATCGAGCGCGTACGCAGTATTCATCTTCCGTGCTGCCGGATAGCTCCCAAGGACGCGCACGAACGGGTTCAACCGCGTCAGCTCGCGCAGCGCGGTGCGCAGATGCGGCTCATGGGTGTACCCTTCAGCGTCCACGTAGAAGAGGTACTCCCAGGGCGTTTCACGCGAGGGACGCGACTCGAGACGAGCCAGGTTGACGCGTTCGCGCGAAAAGCAACCGAGGGCCCGCACCAGCGCGCCTGGTTTATGCTCGACCGCGAAGACCAGCGAGGTCTTCCCGATTCCCGGATCTGCCGGTGTCCGGTCACTGGTCCATGTACCGGGTGTTATCAAGAAAAAGCGCGTGGCATTGTCGGTCGCCGTCTGGATGCCCTCGGCCAGCACGGTCAATCCGTAACGTTCACCCGCCAGCCGGCTGGCAACCGCCGCATATCGTCGATCTTGCCGCTCGGCCACCATCTGGGCCGCGCCGGCGGTGTCGTAATACGGCTCGACTTCCAGGCTTGCCTGGCGCAGAAATGCGGAGGACTGGGCGAGCGCCTGGGGGTGTGAGAAGACGCGCTCGACCTGAGACGGTTCTGTGCCGCTCACACCGAGCAGGAAGTGATTGACCGGGTGAACCCATTCCGCCTCGACCGTGACAGGAAAGTCGAGCAGCAGTTCATAAACGTCGGCCACGCTGCCGGCATGAGAGTTCTCAACCGGCACGAAGGCGGCATCGATCTCACCGGCGCTCAATGCCAGGAACACGTCGTGCAAAGTGCGTCGCGGGACCGCCGTGGCGCCGGGCAGGAAGGATAGCAGGGCCTCCTCACTGTACGCGCCGGGAACCCCCTGATAGCCGACAACTCGTGCGTTACTCTCCATCCTCATCCTCGCTCTCCTCGCTGGACACGCGGCGCAGCGCTACGCTCCCGTCGCAGCAACGGCTTGGCCAGCAGCGCAAGCTGCAGCGCAAGTCTCTGCGCCGAATTGGACAATTCACATCCGGCGATCTTCTCGATCCGGGTCAACCGATACAGCAAGCCATTGCGATGGAGGTGCAGAACTCGAGCTGTCTCGCTAATATTCCCCTGCAAATCCAGAAACGTACTGAGGGTATCAACCAGATGACTCTTGTGTTGCTCATCGTAGCGCTCCAGCGCGCCGATGGTCTCTTCGCAGAACGTACGCAGCTCGGGCTGATCGCGCAGATGGAACAGGAGCCGATACGCCCCCAGATCGTCGAAGGCGGCACTCGAAGAAGGTCCCGAGAAGGCGGTGCCGATCTGCAGGGCGTGTTCCGCTTCCTTATACGAGTGCTGCAATTTGGCCAGGTCATTGCACGGCCGGCCGATGCCGGCGGAGATGCTCGGTCCCGCCAGCCGTTTCTCGACGCCGGCACGCAGCATTTCGACCCGCCGCCGAAGTCCGGCCGGGTCCAGATCCTTGCCCACGGGGGCCAACACCACCATCGAGTCGCTGTGTTCCCACACCAGGGTCTTGCTCCAGATCGCGGGGGCCGAGGCGTCCACGCTTCGCCGGAACCGCTCCTTGAGTTGCTGGATGCCACTTTCGTCCATTTTGTGGCGATCGATAAAGGTGGAGAATTGGTCCATGTCGAGCACGAAGACCACCTGTTCGCCGCGCACGTCGTATCCCAAATAGCGCGCCCGACGGCGAGTGGCCGAGATCGACGTGACGTTGCCGGTCAACAGATCTTCCAGAAAACTGTTGCGGACCCGAGACTCACCTTCGATGATCGCTCGCTGTCGCACCATCTCCATGGCACAGGCAGCAGCGGCCTGGGCCACCATCTCCTCGGCCGCGCTCGACACCTGACCGGATGGATCGGCCACCCAGACGTACCCGACGATGCCGGAGGGCAACACAATGGGCGCCACCGCGAACTCCTCCCCTTCGGTGCCGAGGACGCGCGCAGTGGGCGGCGCGGTACTGGCCTGGGGAGAACGATCGAGGTCGAATGATAATTTCCCACGCGTGATCTTGGCGAGAGCGGCTTCCTCAGCCGATAGGTGTCGCCCGCGCGGTGCAAACGCATACAGTGGATCGAATTCGTCGTCGGCGACCGTGGCCGGCAGTGCCACCAGGTCGGAGAGCAGCCGCACCACAGCCGACAGACCGTTCCCGGCGATCACCTGCTCCATGAGCAGGCGGTACGCGTCGACATCCTGCCACGTATTTACAGCCCGCATTTCCCTCTCGCTTCGGTCGGCTTGACCGAGATGCAGGGATACCCGCTCATTACGGGTATCCATCGTTACGTCAATAGTACGCGGACTGGGCAGATCGTACGGTAGGCATTTTACCCAAATACAGAGCACAAAAACTGTGCACTATGCACAAGTAAGGGCTGCCCTGCGAACTATCCTCCAGCTACCGCCGGCGCCAGAATGATCTCGTCGCCATCACTGAGTGGCGTGTCGGATCCTTGCAGCAATCTGACGTCATCGCCGTTCACATACACATTCACGAAGCGGCGGGGATGTCCGTCATCATCGAGGATGCGTTCCCCCACGCCGGGATACTGGCTGCCAAGCAGTTGGAGCGCGCCTGCCACCGACGAGGACTGTACTTCCACCAGCTTCTGGCCATCGGCCCACTGGCGGAGCTGTCCGGGGAGTCGTACCGTGATTGCCATCTGTTTTTCTCCTGTGGTTGGGTTGGGATTTGGTCATTCAGAGAGTCATTGGGCGCCGGGGACGGGGCTCCGGCCTACAGAGTCGGGTGTCGGTTTAGGCCACCTTCTCTCCCTCCAGGGCCGATTCGAACGCGCTCAGACTGGCGCGGGATAGAGAAATGGTCTCGAAGCGGGCACCGTCCAGCGCCTCCGGAGTTTTCAGGCCGTTGCCTGTGATGCAGAGCACCGTCCGTTCGTCGCGCTGGAGCCGTCCTTCCTCACGCAGTCGCCGTGCCACCGCTACCACCGTGCCGCCGGCGGTCTCGGTAAAGATGCCTTCGGTGGAGGCGAGCAAGCGAATTCCATCCACGATCTCGTCATCACTCACGGACTCGGCATCGCCGCCCGTCTGTTTGATGGCCTGCAGCGCGTAATAGCCATCGGCCGGATCCCCGATCGCCAGCGACTTGGCGATGGTGTCGGGCACGACCGGCGTGATCTCCTCCGAACGGTCGCGGAA
>DAINCT010000116.1:0-248 GCA_036732245.1 Chloroflexota bacterium
ATCCCGACCGGCAGGGGCAGAGAAGGATCGGCTTCAGTTGCCTCGGTAAACCGCTCTTGTAGATCGAGTGCCGCGCGGATAGCGTTCCGTGCCGAGCCGAATACCGCCAGCGCCTCGTCCCCTCGCAGTTCGATCACCTCTCCGCCCCGCTCTGTGACTGCCGCTCGCGCAAGGGCGGCAAAACGAGCGGCCAATCGTGCCGCCGCTTCGTCCCCACGTTCGTTGGTGAATCGGGTGTAGCCGCGCAC